>CALKXN010000035.1 GCA_938003555.1 uncultured Robiginitomaculum sp.
TAGCGGTTGTTTTAGGCTTCGGTTTGGGCGCTTCCACAACCGGATCAGGTTTCGGCGCAGGCTTAGTGGTGTCAACACGCGGATGCTCGCCTTTGACGTCTGCGCGAATATCAGAATCCAAACGGCGCATTTCATCTTCGAAAGCGCGGTCGGAATAGTCACCAATTTTACCCAGAGATTTTAGATCATTGATCTCCTTGCGAAGTTCCGACAGTTCTGTCTCGCGGCCAATATCATCAAATGCGGATTTGAACTCATTCCCGAGTTCGCGGATTTTACGAACAAATTGCCCGACCTTGCGCATCATCACCGGCAGGTCTTTTGGCCCGACCACGATAATCGCGATCAGCCCAATGACGATCATTTCGAACATGCCCAGTGAGGGTAACATGGCGGGTCTTTTCAGTTATTTTTTAGACTTCGTTTTGTCTTCATCTTTAGGCGGCGTGATGTCGATGGCCTCATCAGCAGCGTCTTTCACGTCCTTAAGGTCTTCTTTCAAACCCTTGCGGAAAGAGGTGATCCCCTTGCCTAAATCGCCCATAATGTTGGAAATGCGGCCTTTCCCCCCGAAGAAAATCAGGATGAGAACGACAACGATAAGTATTCCGGTCCAATGCGGCATAGCCCGCTCCTTGTAATATTTTTATGCAAGATAGACGCTTGACCGCGACGCAGCAATAGCAGGTTCGGGATATGTCGCAGTAAGATACAGAAACGGAGCCCGCAGGCTCCGCATAGCTAAAGTTTCAAAACGGCTTATTGAGCGCGCTCTGAGTCGTTCTTTTTATCAATCAACCACAGTGCGGCGCCGACAACAAGAAGACCAATGCGGATGGCCCAAGCCACAGCTTCGCCCCACATATCAATCCACATGAGCAACGTCAGTTGGTAATTTAAAAAATATAAAACAATGGATGCCAGTCCAAAGAAAAACATCAATCCGCCAATTTGGCCCATAATAACCCCTTATTTTTATTGTATTATGAGAAAACTTAAACAGGCGAAATAACAATGTCCAGTTTAATTCGACGCTTATTATATTTAAAAAAAACTTTAGTCTTCCGCCTCGCCCTCATCATCGGCCAGAAAGTCCATGACAAATTCGCCGTCTTCGGGCTCATCTTCATAGGGCACTTCATCCACGGCCATAGAAATCATCGGGGTTGGGACTTCAAAGTCCTTAGGCAGGCGGCTATCGAGAAGACCGGCGGCTTTTAATTCTTCGCGGCCCGGAAGGTCTGTGATTTGCTCTAAATTGAAATGGGCAAGGAAGTCTTCAGTTGTGCCATATGTGACGGGACGGCCCGGCGTGCGGCGACGGCCGCGCAGGCGGATCCAGCCCAGTTCCATAAGCACATCCAGCGTGCCTTTGGACACAGCCACGCCGCGCACATCTTCGATTTCGGCGCGCGTGACGGGTTGATGATAGGCAATAATCGATAAAGTTTCGAGCGCCGCGCGTGAGAGTTTACGCGGGCTTTCTTTGACGTCGACAAGGTGGCTTTCTAAATCCGGCGCGGTTTGAAACCGCCAGCGTCCAGCCACATTGGTCAAGTTAATCCCCCGCCCCGCATATTCACGAGCAAGGCGCGCAATCAGCACGCCAACATCGGCGTCCTCCGGCATACGCTCGCGCAATGTCTCAACATCAATCGGCTCGGCGGCGGCAAATAATAACGCTTCGAGAAGGCGTAATTCTGCGTCCATTTCCTCGCCATCGCCTTTTGTTTTTAAGCGATCAGAAAGGCGGACAACATCGCTGTCCATGGCATCGGCAGCGCCTTTGACGCGGTCAGAACTGTTTTGGCTCATAATCTAACCCTCGGTCTTTTCAATTTTTTCAGCGTCTGTTTTGACGCGGGCGCGCACAAATATTGGCGCAAATTCACCGCTTTGGCGAATATCAATCTCGCCCTCTTTCGCAAGTTCCAATCCGGCCAAAAATGAGCTGGCCATAACGCTACGTCGAGGCACAGATGTATCGCCCATCATAATTCCTGTTGGCAAAAGAGAGTCGAGTGACAACCATTCCAGCGATGTTCCAATCACGCGCGACAAGCGCGTGCGGGCCTCTTCTAGAGCAAAAATAATCGGTTTACGCAGGGCGACTTTCTTAATGGCGTTTTGGCTACGAATTTCCCCGTAAGCTTTGAGCAGATCAAAAATCTCGGCCTCATAAAGCGGGCTGGTGCGGCTGCGCAGGCCTTCCGGCGCGCCTCTAGCATGGACATTTTGCCCGATCTGCGGCAGGTCAAACAAGCTATCTGCGGCGCGGCGCATGGCATCAAGACGCTGCAAGCGAAAGGCCAAATGGGCGGCGAGAACTTCTTCTTCCAGCGGCTCCGCGCTGGTATCGTCTTTGGGCAGGATCAAGCGGGATTTTAAGTATGCCAGCCACGCCGCCATCACAAGGTAATCCGCGGCCAGTTCGATACGCATATCCTGCGCGGATTTAATAAAGGCGATATATTGCTCGGCAAGCTCTAAAATTGACAGGCGCGCCAGATCGACTTTTTGCTTTCGCGCAAGTTCAAGCAGCAAATGCAGCGGGCCTTCATAGCCGTCAATATCAAGGATGAGCGCTTCGCCGGAATCATAGGCGTCATCGGCTTGCTCGAATTCCAAATCCTCTTGAAAGTCATCGGGCATTAGACATAGCCGCCCAGCAATCTATCAAATTCGGCGCGTCCGGCCTCTAGATCAAAGCTTTCTGGGGCGCAGGCAACATAATCGGCGATTTGCGCCCGCTCCAGCGATTTTCCGCGAAGGCGGTGCGCGCCGGACATCACTTTGACCATATTGGCCATATTGCCAGAGCAATGCAGCGCAATATCACAGCCCGCCTTTAGCGCGCGTGACGTCAAATCTGTTAAATCTCCGGACAGGGCTTTCATTTCCAAATCA
>CALKXN010000036.1 GCA_938003555.1 uncultured Robiginitomaculum sp.
GTTGAGGCGTGTGATCATTCTCGACCTCGCGCGACCATGGATTGGTCTCGTGATTTCACCGTTTCCATACCCGTCCATGAACCAAACCGATGGAATGAGAAATCTGTCAATCAATCGTTGCATCGGGCGCTTAAGTTACTGACTGGAGACGACTGGACTATACAGTTTCGAAAAACTGTTGAGACCCAAGAAGGGCCGGCCCAAGCGAACTTTGGATTTCCTCCGCAAGCTGAAATAGTAATTCCATTTAGTGATGGACTCGACTCCCGCGCCGTTGCCGGCATTATTGAACATGAACGGAATGACAGATCGATCCGTGTTCGTGTTGGAGCAAAGCGTATCGGAAAACCGAAATCTGGTGAGCCCCCTAAGCCATTTGCAAACCTGCCGTTCAGTGTTTCCAGTTTAATAAATGGGAACGGCGAGTCATCTGGACGTTCTCGCGGATTTAAGTTCGCCATTATGAGTGGCCTTGCCGCTTTTCTTATCGGTGCGAAGTCCGTCATTGTACCGGAAAGTGGTCAAGGTGCGTTGGGGCCTGTTCTTGTAAACACTGGGCAAACTTATTTTGATCGCCGCACTCATCCGCAGTTTACCTTTCGTATGTCTACCTTCTTAGAGGCGTTATTTGGACGGCGGATCACTTTTGAACACCCTAGACTTTGGTATACCAAAGGGGAAACTTTGGCTGCTTTCAAAAATATCTATCCTGAAGTGAATATCTGGAAAGACACTCGATCTTGTTGGGTAAGTGCACAGCATGCCTCTATTCCAGGAGAGCACCGTCAGTGCGGAGTATGTGCTGCCTGTATGCTACGGCGGTCTAGTCTACACGCAGCAGGTTATTTGGAAGATAGTTCGAAGTATATCTGGGAAAACCTCAACGCTTCCGAGTTTTGGAAAGGCGTGCATCCAGAATACAAAAACAGAGATGAAGTTCGTCGGACTTATGCAATAGCGGGTGTTCTTCACATGGATCATTTGGCTGCACTTTGTAGCGATCCGAACTTGGACACTATAATTCAAAGACAAGCGCTGCAGCTATTGCCCGCGCTCGATCTTTCATTCGATGAAATTTCTACTCGTATCAAACGCTTACTAGAGGCACATGCGGATGAATGGGGCGATTTCTTAGCGCATCTTTCCAAGGATTCATTCGTACAGCAATGGGCAGAAGTAGCATGACCATTTCAATACATCATTTACATCCAGAAGAACTCGGAAACCGATTTAAATTGGCGCGAGAGAATGCGAGTTTCACTCAAGGTGGTGCGGCTGAGAGCGTGGGCATCTCTCGCACTACTCTTCTGGCAATAGAGCAAGGCAAGCGCCCAGTTAAAAATGGGGAACTTATTTCTCTTACTGATCTGTATGGCATATCTATGAACGAGTTGCTGCGCAGAGAGGCTGTGCATGTCGACTTGCTGCCGCGTTTTCGGAAGTTAGGTGATCAGGCACCATCCGGCATTGATGGAGCAATTACTACTTTGAATGACTTCGTGACTGCCGAAGTTGAACTTGAAACCTTACTTGGGATTGAGAAACCAAACCGCCTTCCACCTGAAAGACCTATGTTGGGGGGGGACGTTAGGCGACAAGCTGAGCGAGATGCCACCGAGCTCAGGCATCGGCTCGGATTGGGCGAAGGGCCAGTTCGAAATCTATTTTCACTCCTTTCCATGGATATGGGTATTCGAGTTTACTCACACCCGTTGGAAGCAAAGGTGTCAGGCCTTTTCGCGTATGATGACGCCGTTGGTGCCTGTATTCTTGTAAACTCTAAGCATCGATATGAACGGCAAGTGCAGACTGCAAGCCACGAGCTAGGTCACACTATTGGTACTCGGCGCAAACCAGATGTTTGCCACGACGGACATCAGCGCAATTCGCGCGAGGAACGCTATGCGAATAGTTTTGCGGGTGCCTTTTTGATGCCCGCCCATGCCGTCCAACATATGCTGATTGAAGTGCAAGCTGGAAGCCGAAATCTTACTCGTCGCCACGTTATTATACTTTCTCGCCACTTTGGAGTTTCCCGAGAGGCATTCGTCAGGCGTTTGGAAGAGCTACGACTTGTTCCAGAAGGAACTTGGGATTGGTTTGAGAGTAATGGCGGAATAACTGATGAACAAGTAAGGCAGGTTTTCGGCACTGACCCAGCCAATGATGCTCCCTCTTCACACTTACCGCCTCCGACTTCGGTTCGCCTTGAAACTCTAGCAGCTCAAGTTTTAGATCGCGATTTAATGAGTGAGGGACAGATAGCAAAACTCCTCAAAATCGACCGGTATAAAGCTCGTCGACTACGCGAAGAAGGGGAGGCCCAGCATGATGACGCAGTTCAGCTGTCTTTCTGATCAGTGCGGATTATTGTTGTTGGATGCTAGCGTAGTCGTGAATTTGAACGCGACTGGTTATGCTGAACGAATACTGCGTGCTTTGCCTGCAAAGATTCTTGTTCCCAAACCTGTTGTCACTGAACTTCGCAATGGCATGAAAGCGGGGCACACCGATGCGATTGATTTGCAATGTCTATTAGACGGGGGCGCAGCCACGGAGTTTGCGATCCCTGGACCAGCGCAGCAAGAGTACATTGCATTGGTATCTGGGACGAGTGCTCAGTCTTTGGGCGATGGTGAGGCTGCAACAATTGCGTGTGCCCACGGGACAACAGCATGGGCGGCTATTGATGAGCGAAAGGCTCGACGTATATGCGCCGAGCGATACCCGCAAATCATGGTTGTCAGCACCGTTGATATTTTGGCGCATGACGCTGTTATTGCAGCATTTAGTGAACAAGAGTTATCAGACGCGATTTTGGCTGCGCTACAGGTTGCACGTATGCAGGTGCAAGCTCATCAGTTAGATTGGGTTATATCGCGTGTGCCGCCAGAAAAACTTATGAAATGTGTTAGCCTCCCTCGTAGTGTTCGCCAGCGAGTAGCAGAAATGCTGCCAACGCTTTCAGATCGATCCGCTGTTTCATGAATGTGCCGATGCAGGTTCGACTTATGCGAGTGTGGACGTGGGGCACCCGATTCAATTGCCAATGAAATTGCCCCTGCACACGATAGACTGTTGTTTTGGCAATTCAATCTTGAAACCTACATTGCTATCAGAGGTGTGCGGATCGTGTTCGGGAAGCGTTCGGGGACATTGAGGCCTATGTTGGCAATAGTGGGTCATCATTCGCAGGAGCTTACTATGACAACCCCATTTGAAATTGACCCAACTTATATTGCCACGCAGTGCCGTTTTATCCGTCAAACCCATAAACTGACGCAAGAGAATCTTTCAGAGATGGCTGGATTATCGGTCCGCTCCATAGAAAAGATAGAAAGCGGCAATCACCGCTGTCAAATGCAATCGTTGGAACTTATTTCGAAAGCCGTAGGTATCAACGTTGGATTTTTTAGAAAACCGACAGCCGAGGAGGAAGCGAAGACTGAGGCCGAGATGAAGCGCGCTCTTAAGAAGATGATCGTCATCCGTACGCAGCCTATTCGCAATGTGAATGACTTTCTGCGCATCTTGGTGATTGGGATGGTCGACGTTTCGACGTTTCGCAGATCGAAGATGACGACGCTCTGGAAATAGCAGCTGGGCTAAATGATCATATCGATGACATTGGCTACATTTGGGAGGAATGCCGTGAGATTGATCGATTACGATATGCGCGTACAGTATCCGAAATGTGTTCTGAGTTGAGAAAACACGGATATATCTGTCATATGGGGGCCCACCTTCAGAGAATGGTCTCCAAGAACAAACCAGACCTCATTTTCAGAGTGGGGGTTCTGAGTTTTTTGGCTCTCAAAGATAATGATGAGGAGCGTTACGCCGTTATTAAGCTTGAGCCTGGGTGGATTAACACGGAGTCCTGAAGGACTCGCCGAAATGTGTTTATGAACTCTTGCTTGGACATTACTGGACGATCTGATGCGACAAATGATTTTTTTATGTTGTGTTTAATTTTCATTCAAGTCTTTGAAAGTAAACAAAAAATATTAAAAATATCGACGAATGCGAAAAAGACGACCCCATGACAGATAGGATGTTATAAATAGCGTAGTGTGACATCATGAAAGATACTCCATGGGCGTTAGTGTAAAAGACATATTAGAAAACCAAGGCCCCGGCCTAACAGGTGAGGTTATTGAGGCCCTCGTAAAGAATGGATCCTCTCAGGCTGCTGCGCGAAAACGGGTGGAAAGAGCGCAGTTCGACTATACGCGATTGGCTGGCGTTCGCTTTGCTAAGAATGCGCGTTTCATCTACCTTGAACACCAATATGGCGATAAAGATTTTTGGAATGCCGTTGAGCGCGCCTTCGAAAAAGCGGGTACGTCTTATTGGCACATGGTCAACGCCCTTAAAGCTAGAGGTGGGCGCTGTAAGGCTTCATACTTTCCGATTGTTGCGAGTGCTCCCAAGGCTCGTAAGTCCCAACTTTCACCGGCGCGAATCCTTGAACGCCTTTGCGACGTCAATTTGCTGGAAGTGAGAAAGCTGACGGACGATGTGGAGTTTGTTCAATTCCAGCCGAATATATACCACAAGATTTCTGAAGAGCGTTTACTGGCGACGCATCTGGCCGAAACAGTCCTGCTCAATGCAGTGATTACATGGGCCCAAAAGCTTGGCTTTGGAAGTTACAATCAATTCAAAATCAGAACTGCCGAAGATTTGCCGATTGTATCGGGTCTAGCGTGGGACATGAGTGCCCCCTCATATATGCGGCCTTTGCGGCAGGTGGTTGGCGGTAAACTGATGCCAGCTTTTTTCGTTTGCGATGTGAACCTCAATGGTCCTTTA
>CALKXN010000037.1 GCA_938003555.1 uncultured Robiginitomaculum sp.
ACGCCAACAGTCTCAAACGCTTTCACCTTGCCGCCTAATGCCGCCGTCAACGCGACGCTGCCTCCCGGTTCTAGAGTCACATCCAAATGCCGTTTCGCCAATTGCAAACTCATCAGGCATTCTTCGTCTGAAACATCAAAAACACCGGATAGATTTTTCGCATTTATCGGCCATGTTAAGACACCCGGCATCGGGGTCATCAAGGCATCGCACAGCGTTGGCGGCGGATTGTAAAGGCGCTTACGCTGTCCGGATTTAAGGCTCATTTGATGATCATTATAGGCCGATGGCTCTGCGCCAAAAATTTGCGTTGATGGAGACAACTCTTTGAACGCTGTGCTGATACCGGCGCATAATCCGCCGCCGCCCATACAGATAATCAGAGCATCCAGTGTCACATCCATATCCGCGCATTGCTTCGCCAGTTCTAGCCCCGCCGTGCCTTGTCCTGCGATGATGTAGGGGTCATCAAATGACGGCACAATAACGCGCCCCTCGCGCTGGGCGATTTGCGCGGCAATATCTTCACGCGACTCGGTCATGCGATCATATCGGCATATCCTTGCGCCATCGGACAGCACGCCGTCTACTTTAACTCTAGGCGCGTCGCTTGGCATGACGATAACCGCATCTATGCCCAGTTCCGTGGCGGCGCGCGACACGCCTTGCGCGTGATTGCCCGAAGAGAAGGCAACGACGCCAGCAGCGCGCTCTGGCACATTTAGGGCCGATAAGCGGTTATAGGCTCCGCGATATTTAAAAGACCCCGTATGTTGCAAGCACTCGGCCTTTGCCAAAATGCGGCATCCGGCAATGTCGTTCAAAACAGCGCTTTCTAAAACAGGCGTGATGCGGGAATGGCCGTCTAATCGCCCAGCTGCCGCGACAACATCGCTAAATTGAATGGTCATTATACACTCCAAAGCGGCGTTTTGATTGACCTTGAATGCGGAAATTGACACAAGGATGCAACGATAAAAATACAGGGAAGAGATATGCAAGGTTTAATGATGAAGCACGAGCTCATGATCAGTGATCTGATCGAGCACGCCGCAAATGTTCACCGCGACCGCGAAATTTACACGCTCGAAACGGATATGACCGAGCACCGCTATACATGGGCCGATTGCGCCGTGCGCGTGCGTAAACTTGCAAATGCATTGCGCGCTGCGGGCATTCAAAAAGGCGACCGCGTTGCGACAATTGCCTGGAACAATTATCGCCATGTCGAGATTTACTATGCCGTCAGCTCAATCGGCGCGATTGTGCATACGATCAATCCCCGCCTGAAGCCTGAACAAATTGCATGGATGGTGGGCCACGCCGAAGATAAATTCCTGATGTTTGACACGACCTTTGCGCCGATTATCAATGGCGTTCATGGCCTGTGCAAGTCCGTCGAGAAATTCATTTGCATGACCGATGATCGCGCCATGCCAGAGTTTAAATGCGATGCCGTAAGTTATGAGAGCTTTATCGCGGATGCCTCCGAAGAAATCGAATGGGAACGCTTTGACGAAAATACAGCCTGTACGCTGTGTTATACATCCGGCACGACGGGCGACCCTAAGGGCGTTCTTTACTCACACCGCTCTACAATTTTGCACGCTATGGCAGGCTGCTTTAACGACGTCATTGGCGGCGGTTCAAATGACACCATCCTCGCTGTGGTTCCTATGTTCCATGTGAGCGCGTGGGGCCTCGTTTATTCTGCCGCGATGGTCGGCGCAAAAATCGTGATGCCCGGACCGGGACTGGACGGCGCGAACCTCACCAAAATGATCAACCAAGAAGGCGTCACGCTTATGGCGGGGGTGCCGACAGTTTGGCTAGGGATTTATAATCACGTTAAAGCCAATAATGAGAGCCTGCCTACCGTTAAGAAAGCGCTCGTCGGGGGCTCTGCCCTGCCCGAGTCACTCTTGCGAGCCTATGAGCAAGACCTTGGCATTCCAATGCAGCAAGGCTGGGGCATGACAGAGACATCCCCGCTCGGCACGACATATTCCAAATTCCCGGACGCAGATCATAAAAGCTATGACGACACCGTCCAAGACAAGCTCTATGCTGGACGCCGCATCTTTGGCGTTGATATGCGTATCGTCGATGATGAAGGCAAAATTTTGCCCGAGGATGGAGAGGCCGAAGGTCACCTTCAAGTGCGCGGCCCGTGGATTGCCAGCGGCTATTTCAAAGGCGCAGGCGCAGATAGCTTCACCGATGATGGATGGTTCGCGACGGGCGACGTGTCCAAACTTCATCCGCGCGGCTATATGGAAATCACCGACCGCTCCAAAGATGTCATCATTTCAGGTGGTGAAAATATTTCTTCGCTAGAAGTAGAGGAAGTACTGTATCAGCACCCTGCGATTCTGACTGCAGCGGTAGTCGCCAAACCAGATCCACGCTGGCAGGAAGTGCCGTGTGCCTTTATTGAACTCAAACAGGGCTTCGAAGTTACACCAGAAGAAATTATTGAATTTTGCCGTGAACATTTGGCGCGTTTCAAAGTGCCAAAAGATGTGGTGATTATTGAGATTCCAAAAACTTCGACTGGCAAGCTGCAAAAATTTGTCCTGCGTGAATGGGCCAAAGAACGCTCAACTGGTGAGTTTAGCTAATCCATTATTATTCGATAAAAAAAGGAAGTCATCTCGACTTCCTTTTGATTTCTCATTTAGAACGTCGACCAGCCACTCCATTCCATAAAACGGTATAGCCAGTATTTAAAGAACGAATCTTCTGCATATTGCGTATAGTCCACGCTCATGGCACGACCATTCAGATTTGACCATGCACCGTCAAAATATTGCTGGGCATCCTTGAATACTTCGGCCTGAGGCTGACCTAGCACACGCATATTGGTTTCCAGATTATAGTTTTTCAGATTGCGTACGGTAAAATTAGCCGAGCCTAAAATCATTTCAGCTTGCTGAGCATTGTGCTTCATCAGTATTTTGCTATGACATTGCTCACCCTGAGTATGGCACCAGCGCACATCAATACCTGCTTTATGCAGTTCCCAAGCCACCTGCCGGTTTGGAATCCCGTTTTTCTCACGACCAAAAGCATCTTTA
>CALKXN010000038.1 GCA_938003555.1 uncultured Robiginitomaculum sp.
CGCCTCAACATCACGCCGCCCGAAGCCTATTATGAAGCGCATCGCAAAATGGCTGAAAAAGGCATTGATCCATATGGGGCGTTAGAGCCTGCGAGTTAGTCAGCTAAAATAGGCGGCGTATCGCCCATCAAATAACGCGGCCCTACGCCCTGCTTCGCTGCAATATCATCAGTGTTATAGAGCGCGCATTTTTGTAAAGACAAACACCCGCATCCAATGCAGCTCGTCAATTTTTTGCGTAAACTTTGAAGCGCTAGAATTCGGGCATCAATATCATCGCTAAAACTCGCGCTTATATTTTCCCAATCGCTTAATGTTGGCGTGCGGCCATCCGGCAATATATCAAGTTGCGCCTTTATTTGCCCCAACGTGAATCCTAATTTCTGCGCAATTATAACAAATGAAATCCTTCGAATATCACTCGGCGCAAATACGCGTTGCCCGCCGCTATTGCGCCCCGGCGCCACGAGTCCTGCTTCCTCATAAAATCGAATTGCGGATACAGCCAGTCCTGTTCGCGTTGCAATTTTGCCTATAGATAAGCCTCGAAGGTTATTCATAAAAATTCCATAAAATCACTTGACCTCAAGTTAACTTGAGGAAGTAACTTGCTTTTACGTTCAATGCAAATGGAGGTTATTATGCACATCGGAACACTTGAACACGTCAACATTACAGTGCGTGACCCTAAAGCGACTGCTCTGGTTTTATGCTCTATATTTGACTGGCACATTCGCTGGGAAGGTCCGAGCCAAATGGGTGGCCACACAGTTCATGTCGGATCCCAAAGTGGCTATCTAGCTGTTTATTCCAGCAATAAACCCAAGAGTGACCCTAAGGGTACTCATGCGTCTTCAAGGCTAAATCACATCGGGATTGTCGTCGATGATTTAAACATTATTCAACAGCGCGTCCGCAAAGCCGGGCTCCGTCCCCAACCCCAAAAATGCTATGATCCAGGGTGTAGGTTTTATTTCCTCGATAATGATGGCGTGGAATATGAAGTGATTAGCTACGCAAAACCTAAATCTACATTTCGTAAAGACGTCTCTGCCCTACTCGGAGAGATGGCCAGATGGGGCGCGTTAGTACGCTAGTTTTGCGGCAATGGAATACGGTCCTCTTCGCCCGGGACATTTGCGAACTGGCCATTCTCCCAATCGGATTTGGCTTGTTCAATTCTCTCAGGGCGAGATGAAACGAAGTTCCACCACAGATGCCGCTTACCCAGCGGCGCGCCGCCAATGATCGCAATTCGCGAATCGCTTTGAGCGATTATTTTATGTCCTGCACTTTGATCAAGCACAGCAAATTCATGCGCATTAAGCGTCTCTTCGCCATATTCTACTGCCCCATAAACGGGATATAGCGCAAGTTCTTCGGCGCCTTCGGGTAGAGGCAATTCAGCCCCCTTGGGCATATCGGCCTCGGCGTAAAATATGGGCGAGAATGATTTTACGGGACTGCTCATCCCCCATCCACGGCCCATCATAACGCGAATATTCACGCCATCTATAATCCTTTCCGGAAGCGTCTCGCTTGCATAATGCAGAAATTCCGGCTCGGTCTCCTCAGCCTCAGCAGGCAGAGCGTGCCAAAGCTGTAGGCCGTGCAAACGATGGCCACCGCCGCGAAGCGCCTTGCGCGTGCGCTCTGAATGGGAAATACCTTTGCCCGCAACCATTAGATTCAACGCGCCGGGGCGAATGGCGAGCGCCGTTCCGAGGCTGTCGCGGTGAAAGATTTCACCCTCAAAAAGATAAGTCACAGTCGCCAAATTAATATGCGGGTGCGGGCGAACATCCATGCCTTTGCCCGGCGCAAATTCTACAGGGCCAAAATGATCAAAGAACACCCATGGCCCGACAGATTTAAGTCCCACCTGCGGCACGGCGCGGCGCACATCAAAGGCGCCAATATTCTTACTCTTGGGCATAATCTTTTTTATAAATGACATGTCTGGCCTTTCTTTGGTCGTCTGCTATCCTAGGGGTAATATAACGCAAATCCCACAGGATGCTTCATGAAGTTCTATGACTGCGCAACTGCGCCCAGCCCTCGCCGCGCCCGTATTTTTATTGCCGAAAAAGGATTAGGTAACGACATTGAATCCATTGAGATTGATTTGCGCAAGGGTGAGCAATTAAGCGACGCCTTTCGGGCGATCAATCCGCGCGCAGCCGTTCCAGCCCTCATTACGGATAATGGCGAAGCCATTTGTGAAAATGTCGCCATTGCGCAATATATTGAAGCCCATCACCCCGCGCCAAACCTTATGGGCGAAACCCCGCTGGAAACGGCGCTGGTAAGCGAGTGGAACTGGCGTTTAGAATTTGAAGGTTTATCCGCCATCGCTGAAATCTTGCGCAACAGCTCCCCGCATTTGAAAGGCCGCGCCATGACGGGGCCACGCAATGTTGAACAGCTCCCTGAACTCGCGCAGCGTGGACGTATCCGCATTGGCTATTTCTGGGAAGACCTGAATACGCGCCTGTCGCAAAGCGCATTTGTCGCCAGCGAGCGGTTCACCTTTGCGGATATTACAGCACTGGTTTTGGTCGACTTTTCAAAATGGGTTAAAGCCAGCCCGCCGGAAAATATGAGCGCGATTTGGGATTGGCACGCCAAAGTGAGCGCGCGTCCCGGCTGCCAAGTCTAGCTAGGACGGCGGGACTTCTTCAAACTCATTATTTTCAGGGTTCAAGAAGAGTAGTTTACCGCGGATGATTGAGAAATACGCGCCCAGAAGGTTTAAATCCCCACTGTCAACGCGCTTTGCGATCGTCTCTACGCTCATAAGATTACGAAGGCTTTCTCTGACGCCTTCAAATTCCATTTCCTGCTGCATCTGAGACTCTTCCGTGCGCCCTCTGACGTCATCACGGGCCTTATTAAGCAGCCCAACCCAATGACTAATATAATCACTCGGATTATCGCCAGCTCCGGAAATGCAGGCATTAATACCGCCGCAGCTTTCGTGCCCCATAACGACGATGGCATTTACCTCTAAAACGTCAACGGCATATTGGATGGCGGAATGAACGCTTTGGTAATCCATAGTCTCAGTTTGCGGCGGAACAAAGTTTGCAACATTGCGCAGCACAAACATTTCGCCCGGCGCGGCGTCAAAAATATCGGACGGGTCAGCGCGGCTATCACAGCATGAAATGAGCATAACCTCTGGATTTTGCCCATGTTTACCCAAGCGTTCATACAGACTTTTCTGTTCCGGGTAATGGCTGGCGCGAAACCGTTGATATCCGTCAATAAGTTGTTGCTTCCACGCCATGAATGATTCCCTTTTTCGGTGCTGTGAATTGACATAAACATTCAGCGTCCTATCGTCCAGCATGCAAAATAGGGTTTATTATGAATAAGTATTTGGCGTCACTGGCCTTGGGCACAGCAATCACCCTGCCCGCTGCAGCCCATGATAAAAATGCGCCGCAAAAAGCGCCGCCTTCCGAGGTCATGGTATTATATGATATTGCGACTGCGCCCAATGCTGACCGTATTTATGAGGACATCAAAACGCTAGCCGAATTTGGGACGCGTCATACCTTATCCGAGACAGAGTCAGACATCCGCGGCATTGGCGCAGCGCGGCGCTGGATTAAATCCGAATTTGAAGAAATTAGCGCAGAGTGCGGCGGATGCCTTGAGGTTTTCTATGTCAGCGATTTCGTTGAAGGCGAGCGCCGCATTCCAAACCGTACCGAAATCGTCAATGTCATCGCGATCCAGCGCGGCACGCTGGACCCGAACCGCATGGTGATGATGAGCGGCGATATTGACAGCCGCGTCACAGATCCGCTGAACGGCACATCGGACAGCCCCGGCGCGAATGATAATGCCTCAGGCATGGCAGGCGTGATTGAGAGCGCGCGAGTTTTGTCCCAATATAAATTCCCCGGCACAATTGTTTATGCAGGCTTGTCCGGCGAGGAACAGGGTCTGTTCGGCGGAAAAATTGTTGCCGCTCACGCGCTGGACAATGGATGGGAGATCAAAGGCGTTTTGAACAATGACATGATCTCAAATATTTCCGGCATTGACGGGGTCATCGACAACTCAGTTGTCCGCGTCTTTAGCGAAGGCACGCGCGCCAATGAAACCGAGGCAGAAGCCCGTACGCGGCGCTTTACAGGCGGCGAAGTCGACAGTCCATCGCGCAACCTCGCCCGCTATGTCAAAGCCCAAGGCGATCAATATATGGTCAATTTGGATATCATGATGATTTATCGCCTCGACCGTTTTTCACGCGGCGGCCACCACCGCCCCTTTAACGTCGTTGGCATTCCGGGCGTCCGCATCATGGAAACACATGAGCATTATGATCGTCAGCATCAAGATTTGCGCACAGAGGACGGGCGTAGATATGGCGACACGCTCGACGGCGTCGACAAATATTACGCGGCCAAGCTCACCGCGCTAAATGCCATCACTATGGCAGCTATGGCAGGCGCGCCGCCCTTCCCGGAAAATGTCGAAGCCAGCGGAGCCGTCACGGCATCTGCCACGCTAAAATGGGAACGCCCCAGCGGTAAACGCGCCGGCAACCTGATGGGGTATCGCGTACATTGGCGCGCCACCACAGCGCCGGAATGGACGCATAGCCGCTATGTCGGCAATGTCGATGAATGGACATTTGAAAACCTCGTCATCGACAATTATTATTTTGGCGTCTCCGCCGTTGCCCATGACGGCAGCGAAACGCCCGTGGTCTTCCCTGGCGCGGCGGGGCGGTTTTAAGCCTCAATAAGACTTCATTTCCCCTATGGGGCGAATAATGACGCGCGGATTAGGCGGGTCTGTTACACATAGAAAAAAGAGGGAATCGCATGAAAAACTTAGCTATACTTGCCACCACGACAATGCTCGCGACTGCGCTTATTAGCGCGCCGGCGCAGGCCAAAGACGATGATAAAAAATGGGACGTGAATAACCCTCCGGGTAAATCGAAATCCGTCAATATTGACGTGACCGAAGGCACATGGATGAGCCTTGATGTGAGTCCTGATGGCAAGACAATCGCCTTTGACCTCCTCGGTGATATTTACACCATGCCGATAAGCGGCGGCAAAGCGACCGCAATTGCGACCGGCATGGCGTGGGAAATTCAGCCGCGCTTTTCACCTGATGGATCAAAAATTGCCTTTACCAGCGACCGCGGGGGCGGTGATAATATCTGGACGATGGACGCAGATGGCGAGAACAAATCGCAAGTCACCAAGGAGAGCTTTCGCCTGCTCAACAATCCGACATGGCATCCCGATGGACGCTTCATCGCAGCGCGCAAACATTTCACAACCAGCCGCTCACTCGGCACAGGCGAAATGTGGCTCTACTCCACCGAAGGCGGAAGCGGCGTTCAGCTCACCAAAAAGCCAAGCGAAGCGCATCAAAAGGAAATTGGTGAGCCCATCTTTAGCCCTGATGGCCGCGTGCTTTACTATACTGCCAACACCACATCCGGCCCAATTTTCGAATATGCCCAAGACAGTAATACGGCGCTGTTCGATATTAAGAGCTACGATATGGAAACGGGCGAAACCAAAACGGTTGTCCGTCACGCGGGCGGCGCAGTGCGCCCAACGCCGTCACCAGACGGAAAGTCCATGGTCTATGTGCGCCGCGAGCGCGCCAAGTCCAAATTATATATGATGGATTTGGACAGCGGCCAAACACGTAAAATCTATGACGCCCTAGACCAAGACATGCAGGAAACATGGGCCGTTCACGGCGTCTATCCGAATATGGATTTCACGCCAGATGGAAAACATGTTGTCTTTTGGGCCGGCGGTAAAATCCGTAAACTCAATATCAAATCCGGAAAAGCTAAGACAATTGATTTTCGCGTTAAAGACACGCGCGAAATCATGGCCCCGCCGCGTCCAAAAATCGATGTCGCGCCAGACAGCTTCTCAACTAAAATGGTGCGCTTTGCCGTGACAGACCCCTCCGGGAAAGCAGCTATTTTTGAAAGCCTCGGCAAACTCTACACCAAACCCGTTACGCGCGGCAGCGCGGCGCGCTTAACTGAACTTCCAGACAATGTCTTTGAGCTTCACCCGAGCTATTCCGCCGATGGCAAGAGCGTCGCATTTGTAACATGGAACGACGAAGACCTCGGCGCAGTTCACGTTATGGACGTATCCAGCGGACGCATTACGACGGTCACAGATAAGCCGGGCCATTATCGCCGCCCGACATTCTCACCGGATGGCAAAGCTGTTGTGTTTGAAAAGGGCACAGGCGGCGGCACGCTTGACCCCCTATATTCCAAAGATAGCGGCATATATTACGCTAAAATCGGCGAGACACCGACGCTTGTGACAAGCGGCGGTAATAATCCGCATTTCGGCGCAGATGATGATCGCATCTTCCTGACCCGTAGCCAAGACGGTACGCGGGCCCTGATTAGCGTAAACCGCTCAGGCAATGAGAAACGCACTCACGCCACATCCAAACTGGCGCAGAGCTTCTTTGTCTCGCCCGATGAGCAAAATATCGCCTTTCGTGAAAACTATAATCTATTTGTAATGCCCGCCCCTGTGGGCGCCGCAACAATTGCAACAGGGCCATCATCCAGCACCCTGCCCGTCACCAAAGTTAGCGTGAACGGATCAACATGGCCGAGCTGGTCCCCCGATAGCGCGCGCTTAACGTGGACACTTGGCGCAACGCTTTATTCTGTTGATGTCGCGGATATTGATGAAGATTACAGCCCGCCAACCAAAGGCAACAGCCTGTCGCGTTTTGTCAAAGCCGCAAAACCCGAAGGGTCTATTGCCCTGACAGGAGCGCGTATTATCACCATGGATGATGATGAGGGCGGCGTGATTGAAAACGGCGTTATTATCATCGAAGGCAACCGTATTCAGAGCATAGGCCGCGCCGATGACGTCTCTATTCCATCCGGAATAACAACCGTTGATTTGGACGGTAAAACCATCATGCCGGGCATCATTGACGCCCATGCCCATGGCCCGCAAGGCAGCGACGAAATCGTGCCACAGCAAAATTGGGCCGCGCAGGCCCATCTGGCTCTTGGCGTCACGACTATTCATGACCCATCCAGCCGCGCAAGCGAGATCTTTGCCGCAAGCGAAATGCAGCGCGCAGGCATTATCCTGGCCCCGCGTATCTTCTCGACGGGTGAAGTGATCTACGGCGCGAAAGCTCCAGGCTTCTTTGCCAATATTTCTAACGCACAGGACGCGCAGGAACATGTGACCCGCCTTGCCAGTCAGGGCGCGCAAAGCGTGAAGAACTACAACCAACCGCGCCGAGAACAGCGCCAACAGGTTGTCGCCGCCGCGCGTAAGGAAAATATTGCCGTGGTCGCCGAGGGCGGCTCGCTCTATCACATGGACATGTCCATGGTGGTCGATGGCAATACATCCATTGAACACAACCTGCCGCAATCTGAGATTTATGATGATGTCATACAGCTCTATGGTCAAACCGAAGTCGCCTATACGCCAACATTGATGGTGACCTATGGCGGCGTTCGCGGAGAGAATTATTATTATCAAGAAAGCGATGTGTGGAAGCACCCGATTTTATCTAAACATGTTCCGCCGCGCGCCCTTGAGGCCCGCGCCGTGCGCCGCCAAATGGCGCCCGAGGAAGATTACGCTGACGCGGT
>CALKXN010000039.1 GCA_938003555.1 uncultured Robiginitomaculum sp.
TGCGCCATATGACGACAAGGAAGCCGTTTATCGCTGGCGCAAGGGGCGCAACAAAGACCTTGAAGAGCCCTATTTCAAAATCAAATATGACTACCCGGAACAAGGTTTAGTCACAGCCGTTATTCATGGACAAACCCGCCCCGCCTTTATGGGTATTGTTGGTGTTGATAATGTCGATTTCTCGGCCGCATCAACTGTTGCTTATGAAGTCAGAGACTTGAAAGATCCCGTTTCTGTCGGTTTGGTCTTGGACAATTCAGGTTCAATGTCCCTTGATGACGGTAACGGCACAGTTCGCATGACCGGGTTAAAAAGCACCGTAAAAACATTTATGGGCAGTATGTATTCAATTTATCTTGAATTAGCACAACAGGATGCTGAGAGAGGTGAAAACCTTAATTATGAGAATATATATATTCGCACCAATATGATGACTTACGCAACAAAGTATAATTACGGCTTAGACCAATACGCCGAAGTTATAACCGAGCGTCCATTTGAGTGGTCAGTCATCCCAGATTATAAGATCGAAGGAATGGTTGCCGATGGTGGCACAAATTCAAGCGGCGCAATGGCCTTAATGAATACGCGCATGCTCTCTGAAGATCAGGCTCACTTGGACAAAACTGAATCAGAGCCGCTCAAATATGTTGTATTCATGACAGATGGGGTAAATGCCGTTACTCATAGAACGAATTGCCGTCAAGAAGAGGGGCATTATCATTGGCTACACTGGGATAGCTGGACGATTGATGAGGCGAACCGCGACGACGATTGGGGATGGTATAAAGTTTGGGCGCGTGAACATGACGAATGGGCGATGTCATGGCAGCCTGGAACAATATGTGACGAGTCATCAAGCTATGATGCAGCAACGATTAACTCTTGCAACCAATTAAAAGCGCAAGGCGCTGATGTTTATTCGATTGGTTACGCTTTGGCTATTCAACCAACCGACAGTCAACATCGCCGCGCTGAAATCGCCCGAGCGAATGCCTTATTATCAAGCTGCTCTTCCGGTGATGAGTTTTTCCATAGAGCAGATAATGCATCCGCGTTAGATGCTGTGTTCGATGGTATCGGAAAAGACATCGTTGAGGACACAATTCGCATTCGTGGGTAGTACATATTAGATCTATACAAAAAAGGCCGGGCAATTGCCCGGCCATTTTCATTTAGAGATAAAACGATTTAGCCAACGATTTCATCATTGCTAAAGAAGAAAGGAATTTCTTCGGCGGCTGTTTCTTCGGCATCTGAACCGTGGACGCTATTGGCTTCGATTGACTCAGCAAATTCAGCGCGGATTGTTCCGGCATCTGCGTCGGATGGGTTCGTTGCGCCCATAACGCCGCGATAAGTTGCAATCGCGTCTTCGCCTTCAAGAACCTGAACAACAACCGGTCCAGACATCATAAAGGACACAAGGTCACCGTAAAATGGACGCTCTGCGTGGACAGCATAAAAGCCTTTAGCTTGCTCTTCGGAGAGGCGGATACGCTTTTGCGCGATAATACGCAGACCGGCTTCTTCGATTTTAGCATTGATCGCGCCAGTGAGGTTGCGGCGTGTTGCGTCGGGTTTGATGATAGAAAATGTACGTTGGGTCGCCATGGGGCACTCCTGTTAGGGTCTTAAGTTGCGCGCTCTATAACGAGCGTTTGCCCTCCTCACAAGACATGATAAGCATATCGTTTTCACCCCAAGATAATTGCCCTGCCCTCATGCTTCACATTAATGACCTGACATATCGCGTCGAAGGCCGCATGCTCTTTGACCAAGCGACGCTAGCCATTTCACAAGGCCAAAAGGTCGGATTTGTTGGACGGAATGGAACAGGCAAATCGACACTGTTTCGATTGATCAAAAATGAAATATCACCAGAAGACGGCTCAATTAACCTTCGCAAGAACATGAGACTGGGCTGTGTTGACCAAGAAGTTCCCTCCGGCCCGCAAAGCTTAATTGATACTGTGCTCGCCGCCGATACCGAACGCGCGGCATTGATGGCGGAGGCCGAAACCGAAACTGGCGGAACGCGGCTGGCGCAAATTTATGCCCGCCTTACAGACATACAGGCCTATAGCGCGGAGGCCCGCGGGGCCTCTATTCTTTCCGGCCTTGGGTTTGACGCAGCAGATCAACTTAAGCCCTGTTCTGATTTTTCCGGCGGCTGGCGTATGCGCGTCGCACTGGCAGCGATGCTCTTTGCAAGTCCCGACATATTGCTGCTCGATGAGCCGACAAATTATTTGGACGTCGAAGGCGCAGTTTGGCTTGAACATCATATCCGCACTTATCGCGGCACGGCCTTTATTATCTCGCATGACCGTTCATTTTTAAACACTGCCGTCACCCATATCGCGCATTTACGCGGCGGGAAATTATATGGCTATCCGGGCAATTATGATCAATTCGAATCTGTTCTGGCTGAGCAACAGCGCTTGTCTAACGCCCAGCGCTCCAAACAAGACGATGAACGCCGCCATTTAGAGAGTTTCGTTGAGCGTTTTCGGGCCAAAGCCACAAAAGCCAAACAGGCTCAATCCCGCATCAAACGCCTCGAAAAAATGAAACCCGTCGCGACAATTATCGATGACCCAATTCCTCCCATCAATCTACCTAGCGCGGAGCGCATGCTAAATCCGCCCATTTTTCGCTACGACGATGTTTCGCTCGGTTATGAAGAGGGCAAGCCGGTTCTTAAACGCATAAATTTGCGTATCGACCCTGATGACCGCATCGGGATTTTAGGGCGAAACGGCGAAGGTAAATCGACGTTGGCCAAATCTCTTGTGGGCGAACTTACGCCGCAAGAGGGCTTTATACGCAGCCACAAAAAACTCCGTATCGGCTATTTCGCGCAGCACCAAATCGACGCCCTAAGCCCAGAGAAAAGTGCCTATCAGCACATTGTCGATCTTATGCCCGATGCCACCGAAGCGCAGCGGCGGTCCCGTCTAGCACAATTCGGGCTAGGCCATGCCCAAGCCGAAACGCCCGCAGGTGATTTATCGGGCGGCGAGAAAGCCCGCCTGCTTTTTTCGCTCATTGGATTTCATAAGCCTCACCTATTAGTGCTTGATGAACCCGCCAATCATTTAGACATGGATAGCCGCGCAGCATTGATTAGATCGCTCAATGATTTTGAGGGCGCCATCCTGATTATTTCCCATGATCGCAACCTGCTCGAGGCGGTCGTGGATCGGCTGTG
>CALKXN010000040.1 GCA_938003555.1 uncultured Robiginitomaculum sp.
AAGGCCGTACCGGGCCTCAACCATCGCGGCGCTCCAGGAATGACAGTGGATCGCATTTTTCGCGAGGAGGCATTTGCAGATCGCCTAAGAGAAATGGTTTCTAGTGACCGCACCAATTCCAGCTCTTTGACTAGATTGCGCAGACTCCGCGAACGGATCGGCACTGAAACAGAATTCGAAAATATGATGGATCTTCCGAAAGATCTGGTCTTGATGGAAGCAGCCCCTACCAATAGTGGACTGATGTGGATCATAAGTCTCGTCTTTCGCGGTGTGACTGCGTTTTTCTGGCCATTCATCCTTATTGCCGCGGCAGTTTTTCTAGCCGCGTTACTGTGGCTAGGAATCGGTGCTGCGCTGTGGACGGCGGTGATATCGCTACTAACTTTTGTGGGGCTACTTGCAGGGATATATGCTGCGCTTCGCCGCGCCGAAGTTCAAGAGGTGACGAAGAATAAACTGCCTGAGCCAGATTTGCTGGGTCGTGTCATGGAAGTTGAAGATGACGGGGTTGTTAATCACTTAGCTGGAATTTCAGTGATGAAACCCGGGCGGCTGCGCCGATTCACGCTAAAGATCGCGTTCTGGATCATCGGACAATTAGCTACACACCAGTTCCGACCGGGATTCTTGTCAGAAATAGGCACGATCCATTCCGCTCGTTGGGTTCTAGTACCTGGAACAGACAAGTTATTATTTTTCTCAAATTACTCAGGTAGCTGGGAAAGCTATCTCGAGGATTTTGTTTCCAAAGCTAGCAATGGATTGACGGGTGTTTGGTCAAATACGAAAGGCTTTCCACAAGCAAAAAACTTGTTCTGGGAAGGTGCAACAGATGGAGACAGGTTTAAACGCTGGGCACGGTGTCAGCAGCGACCATCTTACTTCTGGTACCGAGCATATCCGAATAAATCGGTGCACCAAGTTCGTCTGAATGCGGCGATCCGCCAAGGCGTTTTAACCGCTGAAACTGAAGATATGGCGCGCGACTGGTACTCTTTATTCGGCTCTCGCCAGCGTGCTGCTGGATCGCTTGAAGTCGATGAAATCCAAAAAATTGTTTTTGGAGGGATGAAAAGTTTACGTGACGGTGTTCTGTTAGCAATAGAACTTCCTTCGGACCGCGAAGCTGCACAAAGTTGGTTACGGACTGTAGAGCCATTCATTTCATTTGGCGACGAGAGCCCTCAAGATGTTGCCAGAATGATCGCACTTGCAGCAAGCGGACTGGAAAAACTATCACTCACAGGCGAAGAGATTTCCCGTTTCCCTATCGCATTTCAGCAAGGCATGGATGCGCCTAAACGTGCTGATCGGGTCTTGATGGATACTGGTGAAGACGCACCTGAGCACTGGGAATGGGGGAATTCTGGCAAAAAAACAGACCTCGTGCTGTCCATTGTGGCGCGTGCTGGAAGCAGTACTAACGAAGCCGCTAAGGATGCGGCGAATTTCGTCGAAGAATTGAAGCGGCTAGGTGGGAGAATCGTAGCTAAAATCGAAACTACGCAATTGCCGGAAAGCGGACCAGTGCGCGAACACTTCGGTTTTGTTGATGGTGTTTCCCAACCAATCCTCAGAGGATCACGACGTTGGGCCCGAGACAAGTCATCGCTCGACATCGTCGCACCCGGTGAATTCGTTCTAGGGTACCCTGACAATCGCGACTACCTTCCGACAGCAATCAGCGTTGCTGCATCGCGCGACCCTCAAAACATCTTACCTGCAGAAACGCACATGCGCTCTGGCCATGCATGGCCAGACTTTAACAGCAACCACGCCGGGCTGCCGCGTGACTTTTCGCGCAACGGCTCCTTTCTTGTCGTTAGGCAACTCGAACAACACGTGTCGAGATTTAGGGATCAATCGCTCAAGCAAGCTAAGCGAATCGCGGATCATCCTAGCATGCCTGCCGATTTAAGTTTGGAGCAGCGTGCGGTTTGGATTCAAGCGAAGGCTGTAGGGCGTTGGCCTGACGGTTCCTCATTGACCCGCCACCCTCATGCGCCAGCCTCTGGCTGGTCTGTTGATTCAGTCGCAGTCGCGGACAACGATTTTCTTCATGGGCAAGAAGACCCGGAAGGTCGGCGCTGTCCATTTAGCGCTCATATCCGCCGCACAAATCCCCGAGATAGCTTTGATCCCGGTTCAATGAAGCAACTCGACATAGTGAACCGGCACCGAATTTTAAGAATTGGACGCCCTTACGGCCCTTCGCAACCAACAAAGGGCAAGCCACAAGGACTAATGTTTATGTGTCTAAACGGCGATTTAGAGCGCCAATTCGAGTTCGTACAACAGACTTGGGCCATGTCACGTCATTTTCACGGCTTGACTGACGAAGTGGATGCTATCATCGGCCGCGGAGGGAAAGGTGGACGTTTGACAGTTCCTACCGAAGATGGGCCAATTAACATTGATGGGTTTCAAGATGTGGTAAGTACAAGAGGTGGAGGATACTTTTTCATGCCCAGTCGCTCGGCGTTGCGGTTCTTAATGCATCATCATACGTGACGCACCGTCCATCCTTCAGCCTAGAAGATAGTTGACGCGCAATACATTGCAACCATTGCGTTCAACGTCGAAAAATCCCGCCTGATCCCAGATGCACACTCTACATATTCTCAATATCATCGTCATCGTCTTCATCAATCAACCCGATATCCCCATAGTGACGCACATACATAATGTAATTGAGAGCAGAAATGAGTTGATTCCTATTTATACACTGCCCTTTCACTGAATAGTTTTGCAACGCATCAAGCTTCTCCAAGAAATCTCCTGATCCGTTCAGATCAGATCGGATCGCGCTTCTCGTATTTTCAAGATACCCAGACCAAGCTCTTTCATGTTTTCCCACGTTCCTATTAAAACCGCCTACCAGACGAGAAAAATCCTCCTGCTCAACAATCCAGTCTGAAACATCATCATCACAGATCACTTTTGGTTCGCTAAACAGCTCTTCGTATTTCTTCTTAAACTCACCAATTTCGATATCCCTGTTTGCCCAACAGAGCCATATGTAGTTGCGAATTGCCCCATAAATATCAGGTGCCAGAACAGCACTGGCCTCAAAAAATATAGACAGTGTATAATTATTCGTTGTGCCTCTTATGATAGCCAAGCGCTTTTGAGCGTTGTTGGGCAAGAGCGAACTAGCCATTTCTTCAAGCTTCGCCGAGACATTCGCAGGTATTACAGCTGAAGGAGGAGCAGTGAAAACTATCACTACACGCGGGCACTGTCGGAAAAAGAGCTATGCCCGAAAGTTGGTGACGGCGTGATTAGGCGGCTTGGTTAAGTTGTTTGATCCCATCCTTGAATGCAATCCCTTCGATGATCTCGGGCATGCGGTTTGCGCCGTCGAGCTTCCGCCATTTGGTCTGGGCTGAC
>CALKXN010000041.1 GCA_938003555.1 uncultured Robiginitomaculum sp.
CCGTCAACAACGCTTGAAGGCCTTCAAGGTCTAAAGCCTGTCCTTGGCCCCGATAAAACGATCACGGCGGGTAACGCGTCACAGCTCTCTGATGGCGCGTCTGTCTCTGTTCTGATGGACGGCAAAACAGCATCACAGCGCGGCTTGTCGCCGCTGGGCATCTATCGCGGCATGGCCGTTGCGGGTCTTGAGCCGGATGAAATGGGCATTGGCCCAATCTATGCTGTGCCAAAGCTTCTCAAGGCGCATGGCCTAACGGTTGACGATATTGATCTGTGGGAACTGAATGAAGCCTTCGCTGTGCAGGTGCTCTATTGCGCGGACAAGCTCGGCATTCCGATGGAAAAACTGAACGTCAATGGCGGCGCCATCTCTGTGGGTCATCCTTATGGCATGAGCGGCGCGCGCATGAGCGCCCACGCTCTTATCGAAGGCAAACGCCGCGGCGCAAAATATGTCGTCAGCACAATGTGCATCGGCGGCGGCATGGGCGCAGCAGGATTATTCGAAGTCGCGTAGAGCTTAAGTTTGCCTTGGTTTAGAGTTATTTTGAGGGGAGAAAACTATCCAATTAGAGATATGGATAGCGGCACTCTTAGTTTGATGGGATTCTACACTACACGGTTTGTAAAAGCGGAAAGTGTCGAAAGCGTAGAGGATATCGCTACGGATTTAATTCGTAATGATAGAAAGCTTAACCAAGCGATGACAAAACTCCCCGATGTTATGCCAATGATTTTTGTTGAAGAAATTGATGAGTATAAAAGAAAACCTAAATTTAAGGGGTCGTGGAAGTTAAAAAATTATGGTGGCTTTGGGTATATATTCTATCCCATGGATGAAAATGAAGATGAGGAATAAATGAGCGAAATTAAATTTGAAAACCGCGTCGCAATCGTCACGGGCGCGGGCGGTGGTCTTGGCCGCAGTCACGCCATGGCACTTGCCGCGCGCGGCGTAAAAGTTGTCGTCAATGACCTTGGCGGTTCTGTCGATGGAAGCGGAAGTAGCGCGACAATGGCGGAGAAAGTCGTGGCCGAGATTGAAGCGGCGGGCGGTGAAGCTATCGCAAACGGCGCGAACGTCACAAAGATGGACGAAGTTCAGGCCATGGTCGCGCAAGCGATTGAGAAATGGGGCAAGGTTGATATCCTGATTAATAATGCCGGTATCCTTCGCGATAAATCCTTCTCTAAAATGGAGATGTCGGACTTCCGCCTCGTTGTTGATGTGCATTTGATTGGCTCCGCCAATTGCACGAAAGCGGTCTGGAACCACATGAAAGAGAACGGCTATGGCCGTATCGTCATGACGACGAGCAGCTCCGGCATGTATGGCAATTTCGGCCAAACAAATTACGGCGCAGCCAAAGCCGGTCTGTCCGGCATGATGCGCACGCTCTGCCTTGAAGGCGCGAAATATAATATTCGCGTCAATACGCTGTCGCCAACCGCGCGTAGTCGCATGACCGAAGGTTTGATGCCCGAGGAAATCCTTGAGAAACTGACGGTTGAGTCTGTTTCTGCGGGCCTTGTCTATCTGGCTTGTGATGATGCGCCGAACCGCATGATTCTGTGCGCTGGCGCTGGCGGATATAGCGAAACCAAAGTGTTTGAGACCCAAGGCATTAACCTTGCTGAGGGAGATCAGACCGCTGAAAATGTTGCGGCGAATATCGATAAAATTCGCGACACGGCAGGCCAAGAAGAATTTACAAATGGCGGCCAACAGGGCGCAAAATTCCTTACGCGCATTCAAAATGGAGAGTTCACATGAGCGACCTAAAACAATTTCGCGCGGACACACGCGCTTGGCTTGAAGAAAATTGCCCAGAGGCCATGCGCGCGCCTGTGAAATCCGATAGGGAAATGTATTGGGGCGGACGCCGCGGTAAATTCCAATCCGATGACCAGAAGATCTGGTTTGAGCGTATGCTGGCAAAGGGCTGGACCGTGCCGAGCTGGGACGAGAAATATGGCGGCGCAGGCCTCAACCGCGCTCAAGAACAAATCCTGAAAAAAGAAATGAAGCGCATTAATGCCCGTAACCCGCTGCCATCCTTTGGCATCTGGATGCTTGGCCCCGCATTGTTGAAATTTGGCAGCGAAGAGCAAAAGCTTAAATTCTTGCCGCCTATTGCGCGCGGCGAAATCCGCTGGTGCCAAGGCTATTCTGAGCCGGGCGCGGGTTCGGATCTGGCGTCTCTGGCGACCAAAGCCGAAGACAAAGGCGATCATTATCTGGTCAATGGCCAAAAGGTCTGGACGAGTTATGCCGACCAAGCCGATTGGATATTCTGTCTGGTTCGCACGGATAATAGCGGCACGAAACATCAAGGCATTAGTTTTGTTCTGTTCGATATGGAGAGCGAAGGCGTCGAAGCCCGCCCGATTAAACTCATTTCGGGTAAATCGCCGTTCTGCGAAACCTTTATGAATGACGTCAAGGTCCCCAAAGAAAATCTTGTGGGCAGCGAAGGCCAGGGCTGGAATATCGCCAAATATCTCCTGACACATGAGCGCGAAATGAT
>CALKXN010000042.1 GCA_938003555.1 uncultured Robiginitomaculum sp.
AAAACAGCATCTTGAAATCAGAGAAAAGCGACCAAAGCGGATAGGTAAATGTGGCAGGTTTGTTTTTCTCGATCAGTCCGTGCGACATCCACGCAAAGAAATAGCCACTCACAAACATAAGCGGCAAAAAGATGTAATTCCCACTCACGAGCGCCCAAACCGCAACCGCGAGACCAATCAAAGTGCCGACATAATGCCAGCCCCGCGTCGCGGGTTGACTGTGCTCGCGTAAATAATAGGGCCAAAAATCGGAATATGTGGTGATTTCTCGCATAAAACTCTCCTGATCCCTTTATGCTACATAAAGTTTTAACATATGCGCAAGGCTTAACGTCTTCTTAACCATATTCCTTCATATAAATTAAGTCTTCATTGAAGACACCCCACCATTCACCTAATACCTTCGGGAGCTTCGGCTCCCTTTTTTTTGCCCTATTCACACTCACGAAAATAAACTGCAGTTCACCGCCATTTTACTAAAAAAATGGGTTGTCGAAGACAACGAAACATTGTTATGAGGCGCGCCTACTGAAATGGTCTATTCCGCAATAGCTCAGTTGGTAGAGCAGCTGACTGTTAATCAGCTTGTCGCAGGTTCGAGTCCTGCTTGCGGAGCCACCACTTTTTACCAATAAATACAGCAACTTAACTAGGCGCCCACTACTCTCTAATGGATGGATGTTTTTGCTCCATTTTTACAAAAGGGTGCAAAAAGGGTGCAATTATACGAATGCGGTGCAAATAAGCTCGAAAAGCCATGCATGATAACGCCTCACTAATCCTCTTTGTTTTGTCTAATAATCGAAGATTGATTCGTTACTGGGAGTATATTGGTCTACAGGCGTGACGAATGACGCCTGGTTGTGCCAACAAGGCTCAGACTTGAGTATCCTTACCTTTCTCTAAGGTTTAGCTTCGATACTGATGGCCGTGAAAACTTTGAGAACATCAACTGAACAATCAGCCCCACTATCACTCGCGGTAAATGCGCTCTGGCGTATCCTCCTCAGTCACAGGCAACCCTGGAACATTGTTCCGGCCTATGATCAAGACCTCAAACAATACACTTTGTTAAACGAACATCTCTCAAGCAAAGTTGGTGAATATGATCGAGATGCGGTTTTTGGTAAAAAGAGTTTCGATCAATCTCAAAAACAAGTTCGCCGAAAATCTACAGCAATTTTCATCGCTAGGGTTATATTTTGGGCTTCAATTTGTGCGTCGTTAGTTTTGCTAGTTTACACGCACTTAACCGCTAGTCCGTTGCTTACAACATTAACCGTGCTGTGCACAATTATTTGGGTCGGAGCGGCATCCGTCTTAACCCAAATGCTCTCAGGGAATGCTGACCTCAGTGCGAAACAACTGATAGCACAGTCAAGTCATCCAAAACATGCTGAGATGGTGGTGCATGAATTGGAAAGGAATATATTTGGTAAGTATGGTTTCTATTTCGTGGACCAAAATGGAGTCATTCAACAATTACCTCGCAACATTCACCGGGTCGAAAATGCTCTTGTCTTTTTTCTAGGACCACCGAAACACCGACAAATAGTCCCCTACAGCGGAGCAGCGCCGCAGCAAGAGCTATACATTTCTAAATCTCAACCCACAAACAACGCAAGATTGCCTAGTGCAATCAGAGAGTTTTTGACCACAAAAGAGTGCGTTGTGGAGATGATTCTATTGGTAGACCGACATCTCCCATATGATCCTGCGAAACCTAGACGTAAACTCACGCGAGACAGAGAACGCTGGACTAATACGTTGCGGATTATCCGTGACAATTGGAATGAGTGGGTAAATCTAGAATCCGGGGGTCACAACAGTATAGAAATTGAGAACAAGCTTTTGAGAAGCCTAATGATTAGAAATAAATCAAAAGAACAAATGGATGATCTGCTCAACAACTTCATAACTGGGGATAACAGAAATTTTGGAAATTGGCTTGTCCAACTTGATTTCATTGATCCGAAGACTCGTAAGCTAGCTATTAAAAAACCTAATTAAAACAGATTTTTAAACTCTCCCTGTTTGGAATTTTGAGCGGCTAGCCAGCATACACCCCTATCCATGTAAGTAATAGTATGAGTGAGTCGTCAAACACTAAGAAACGCAATAAAGCGTTCAGTGAATGATGGAGTACAAAATGAATGACAACTCTCATATCTCAAAAGAAGTTCTACTTAGCGCCGAAGAGGTTCAAAAAATAACTGGCTATAAAAGCAGAGTCAGTCTTTGGAAAAAATCCAGAAATAAAGACGACCCCTTCCCTCGCCCGTACAAATCTGGAACACATTTTACACGCTGGAAGCTTTCCGAGATTGAAGCATGGATGGATCAACTGGAACCCGTTTAGGCTGGGGACTGGGATCATGCCAAATCCACGCAAAGACAGCCGCCTAAATCTGCGGTTTACCAATAATGAAATTGACGACCTCGCCATCGTGGCGGAGTCCGAAGGCCTGCCGTTACCAAGCTGGGCTAAGGCCACGCTCTTGAATGCGCAAAGACGGGCCGTCGAGAATGAAGTTCTTCACTACAAGGCTTTGGAATGCGTTCTCATTATTTTTAAAGTTATGGAGAGAGTAGCAAATCCTAACGATATAAGCGCAGCACGGCACGAAGTTGAGGAATATTTGAAGCGGGTTAAAGGCCAGTGACTTACAATGGCTGGGAAGCTTACGAGGCTCATTGGAAGCTGA
>CALKXN010000043.1 GCA_938003555.1 uncultured Robiginitomaculum sp.
GTCCTGATGCACTTTTTCTGCCGCGTCGCCCGACCAGGCATTTTGCACAGCAAGAATCAATTCGCTGCGGTGCTCTGCCGAAGCTTTCTTCAGGCGCTTATCCGTCATAACGCTGCGGGCCACTTTAGGGATTTTAGAGTTCCGCATTTTACCCTCTAAGGCTTTGCGGCCAAAAATAACGCCGCCCAAGCCTGCGCCCGCCGCCACGATAAAGGTAAAGGGGTTGGCCAGTAGCGGCACAAGGAGCTGCGCTTTGGCCAGCACAATGCCGATTAAAATAGCGGAGATCGTCGTTCCGGCAATCGCCGTATCTTGTTCTAAATTCGCCAGCTGCGGCGACCCAACGCTTAGTCCTTCGAGGTGACGAGAAATATGCGCGCTATCGTCAAGTGACAGCACCATGGCGGGCAGGCCGTGATCCCGGCATAGCGGGTCGGTCACGGTCTCAATGCTGCGTTGCAGCCGCGCGAACCATTCATCAATCACAGGGCGAAGCGTATCGCGCGCGGCGTCACTAACCAGCCACGCACTGACACGCTCTTGCAAAATATCTTCAACCTCGGTCAGGCGGTCGATCTCTGCGCGGCGCCACTCTTGGAACACGGGGATAACGCAATTTTCAATGAGAGCGTCAACAAGCGCAGGAGCGAGAAGGTCCCCTAGCGCAAAGCTGGCCGTGCGGGCAATCTCGCGCACCTCACCGTCTTCATCAGTCAAATCTTTGACGGAGGTTTTAAACGCGTCATGTAAATATTCAAACCGCCCCAGCCAAGCGAGGCCGCGCGCAATAGCAAATTCCGGCTCCGCCCCGCGCACAACTGTGCTTTGCGGAAATGCTTTCTTGGCGGCGGGCGCAACCAGCGGAAGGCGCGACGCCCCGCCCGTCAGCAAGACCGTACTGGGCGCGCGTTCCCCCAGCATATCCAACGTCTCTTTGAGCGCGTAATCAAAGGCTTCAGGCCAGCTAAACCCATTCAGCGCCTCTAGCGGCTCGGAGAGGATAGCTTTGGCATCCTCATTGTCGATACGAATTTCAAACAATACACCGCCCGCAATCGGGAGACGGTGAATGGTTTCCACAGGTACATCAGAGCCGTTAAAATATTGCTCTTTGGCGAGGCGGCACCAATATTCCATAATGGGTTGATATTGCGGATATTTGGCAATCAATTTTTCAATCTGTTTGCGCGATTTTTGACGCGCCAAATTGCGATCATAAATCAAACGGTCCAGCAATCCCGACCCCAGAAAATTATGCCCGACATCTTCGGCGTTCATGTCGCGGCAATAGGTAAAATCGGTCGTCGAGCTACCAATATCAACAATCAACACGCTATCGCGCGCCGCCTCTAGCGACAGATAACCTTGCTCTAATGCCGTCATTAATGCCGCGCGGCTCTCTGGCACAACGCGGCAGGTTTTCAGGCCCGCGTCGCGAAATACATTGGCATAAATTTCGCGGTCTTGCGCGGACCATCCCGACGGGCAGCCGACAATAAAGCGGCTTTTAGACGGGCCTTGGATTTGCGCGTCATCGGTTAAGCCTTTGAACAAAGCCTTAGTGAATAATTGCGTAGGGACTTTAACGTCATCACGGCTTAGATCGCGGCTTTTAAATTTAACCCATACCTCTTTTGTCTTGCCGATTTGCGGCTTTAGCGCCGCCAGATTCACGGCCTCTGCGCCAATGCGCACGTCGCGGCCCGTTTTGGCCACCGCAGAGACAAAGGTACGCTCGCCGTGATATTCTAAGATTTCCGGCTCGCGGTGCGATCCGCTATGGGCGCGGCCAATGGCGGTTTCGCCGTGGCCTAAGTCATAGCCCAAAAATTCGATTTGCCCGGGCGCTTTCGCCTTGGGCGTCTTTGATATGTTGCTCATATTTCTGATGTCCAAACGCTACCGCGTTTTAAAATGCGCTCCCCTGCCATTAAGGCCGGTGCGGCAGGCATATCCGCCCCCTGACTATCCAGCGCAGGCAGCACATCAAATAGGCGTTTATGTTTAGCGCTATAGTCAATCGCTGTAATGCCTTCGGAGGACAAAATGGAGCCAAGTTCTGTTTCAACAAGGCGCAGAGCAAAATCGCCATCGCCTGCGGCTTTGGCCTCCAAAAGATTTTGCATAAACCCGACAAGGCGCGAATTATCATACCAATTCACATCCGGCATAGGCTCTGCGAGGCGTAGCAAAATATGATCGGCGGTGCGCAGCGCATCCGCGAGGCTATCCACGAAACCGCGGCTATCGACGCTCACCCGCGCTTCAGCCAGATGACGGCGACCGTCAGGACATTCTAGCGCAAGGGGTTTAGCGCGCCAAAACATCAGCCGCTGCGGCAGCGTTTTAAGATGAGCGGGATCAAAGGCGCGCAGACCCGCTAAAATAGCCGAGGCCCAGATCAAGCTGGATATGCCTTGAAGCAATCCAAACCCGACAAAGAACGCCGCCGCGCCGTAAAATAATGTGCCGCCCGCAAGTTTCACAGGCTGATTGGGCGGCGCTTCGCGCCAGATCACATCGGCCGTTGCGCCTGTATCAAGCACGCCGGCCCCCGTCTTAACCATCTCCAAGAGCCACAGCCCAGCTTTTTGTACGGCAGGGTCACTGGAGCTCTCGCTGAAATGCGCGCCGGTACGGTCCAGCGCGCGGCGCGCGAGCTGCACTGTCTGCGCGGCGCTCGGCTCGCTTTCAGACAGAGCCGCACGCAGCGCTTCACGCTCGGCCTCAAAGGCGCGCGCAAGGGATGGCAGGGTCGCAGGTAAATTGCTCATAGTTTGGATGTTGGGGGGAGACAGCCAATAGTCAAGCCATTTGGCGCAGCAGCGGACGTAGCCGCGCAAACCCTTCATGTGACGTTGTAAAAGCGCGGCGCGGCTGCGTCGTTTAATTATTACGCTGTGATACCCCAAACTATCCCCGTCATCCTCTGGTCAAGCCAGAGGATGACGGGGAGTAAGAGTGTGGGCGTGACCCTGCCTCCCTTCCATGCTAACCCGCCAATATGACAGCCACCCCTACACAAGACGCCAGCGCACGGCATTGGATTTACCGCCTCCCGAAGCGCTGGCAGCCCTACGGCCAACTCTCTCGGCTGGATCGGCCCGTGGGGTATTGGCTGCTGGCCTTGCCCGGATGGATGGGACTGGCCTTTGCGGGATTAACGCTGGGATATGGCGTATCTGATGTGATGTGGGCCATGCTTATCCTGATCGGCGCTGTCGCCATGCGCGGGGCGGGTTGCACCTATAATGATATAGTCGATCAAGATTTAGACGCGAAAGTCGCGCGCACCGCGCTGCGCCCCCTACCCGCAGGCAGCGTCACAAATCGGCAGGCGTGGACATGGTTGTCTATTCAAGTCGGCATCGGCTTTTGTGTTTGGCTGTGCCTGCCGCTTTTGGCCAAGCTCGTCGCGCTCGGCTCCATTCCGTTCGTCGCCGCCTATCCCTTTATGAAGCGCATAACATGGTGGCCGCAGCTTTGGCTGGGCCTGACTTTTAACTGGGCATTTTTGGTGGCCGTCGCGATTAAGACAGGCGAGGTGAATATTCCGGCGCTGATCTTCTACGCCGGACTAATATTTTGGACTGTAGGCTACGATACGATTTACGCGATGCAGGATATTGAGGATGACGCGCTGATAGGCGTGAAAAGCACGGCGCGGCGATTTGGAGACAAAATCATTACTGGGGTAACTATATCTTACCTTTGCGCCGCAGCGCTGACAATCAGCGCAATTACTTTGATTATTTTGCAAACTAATTTTGCCGCATTGTTGTTTTTTTGGCCATTCCTCGCATGCGTCCTCATTGGCTTCCCCATGCATTTGCGATGGCAAGTCAAAACTCTATCTAAGTCTGAAGGCAAAAGAGCTTTAGACCTGTTTAAGTCAAATTTCTGGGCTGCAGGATGCCTTATCATCGGGCTAATAATTATCGGTTGTACGTTTCATGGGAATATATTCGAGAACTTCGGCAGCCCCCCCTCCTAATCCCTTCACGCCTTAGTGATGCATCGTTACAAGCGCCTTGCACGTATATCTCCTATAGAGACGCCATAGACCTAGGAGAGACCTGATGTTCACACGGCGAAATTTTGGATTAACGAGCGCGAGCCTTGTCGCTTTGGCGGCGTGCAGTAGCGCAAATGCCGGCGATAAGAGAGCCAGCAATAAAATGGAGACCGCAATGAGCGATGATCAATGGGCAAATCTATCCGCGCGCGAATGGCAAGAGCGCCTGACCGAGCAAGAATTTTACGTTCTGCGCAAAGAAGGTACAGAGCGCCCCTTCACCAGTCCGCTCAATGACGAAAAGCGCGATGGTACATTTATCTGCGCGGGTTGCGATTTGCCGCTCTTTAAAGCGGATACCAAATTTGACTCCGGCACAGGATGGCCAAGTTTCTTTGACTTTATCAAAGGTAATATCGAAACCAAACGCGACTTTAAATTGGTATTGCCACGCACCGAATATCACTGCGCGCGCTGCGGCGGTCATCAAGGCCATGTCTTTAAAGACGGCCCCGCGCCGACAGGATTGCGATATTGTAATAATGGCATCGCATTGAACTTTGTTCCTGCATAACCATATCAATTATATCTAGCCGTCCCCCCCCCGAGCGGCTATCAGGGCGCATGGAGATTTCTATGCGCCCTATTTTTTACCCGACAGTCTTTGACACTATTATTCGCGGCGGCACAGTCGTCAATCATGACGGACGCGGCATTGCCGATATCGGTATTCGCGATGGCAAAATCGCTGCGATTGGTGATCTGTCAACATTTGATGCGGGTCATGTTATGAACGCTAAGGGCCTGCATGTTCTGCCCGGCGTGATTGATACCCAAGTCCATTTTCGCGAGCCGGGGCCCACGCATAAAGAAAACCTCGAGGCAGGATCACGCGGCGCGGTTCTGGGCGGGGTCACGGGCGTGTTTGAAATGCCCAACACAAATCCGACAACCAGCACGCCCGAAATGCTCCAAGACAAGCTCGACCGCGCGAAGAATCGCATGCATTGCAATCACGCTTTCTATGTTGGCGGGACGCATGAAAACGCGGATCGGTTAAATGAATTAGAGCGCTTGCCCGGCTGCTGCGGCGTGAAAGTGTTTATGGGGGCCTCTACGGGCGATCTTTTGATTGCCGATGATGAAGGCGTGGGGCGCGTTCTGAACTCAATAAATCGCCGCGCAAGTTTCCATTCCGAAGACGAATACCGCCTTGAAGAGCGCCGCGAACTGGCCCGCAAAGGCGATTGGACAAGCCATACAGATGTGCGCGACAAGCAAACCGCTCTGCTGTCCACGCAGCGCCTCATCGGGCTGGCGCGAAAGGCCAATAAACGCATTCATATCTTGCATATTTCCACCGCCGAAGAACTGCCTATTCTCGCCGCGAATAAAGATCTTGTGACCTGCGAAATTCTGCCGAACCATTTATCGATTATTGGCCCCGAAGCCTATGAAATTCACAAAGGCCGCGTGCAACAAAACCCGCCCATCCGCGACGCGCAAAACGCCGCTATGCTGTGGGAAGGCGTGCGCCAAGGCATTTTTGACGTGATGGGTACCGATCATGCCCCGCACACACTCGAGGAAAAAGCCAAGCCCTACCCCGCCAGCCCGTCGGGCATGCCGGGCGTTCAAACCCTGGTT
>CALKXN010000044.1 GCA_938003555.1 uncultured Robiginitomaculum sp.
GAGGCTGCGCCCAACGGGAGGGAGGGCGGGGCCTCGGAAGATGGCGGCGTGACGCTTAGGGGGGTAAGGCGTCAGCCTGGTCGAGCGCTTAGTTTTCTAAGTCGCGGAACTGGCGGCGAAGCTGCCACTCAGATGAAGTAATGGATTTCTCCATATCGGCGAGGCGGGTTTCGATACTGCGAAATTTACTTTTCACATCTTTGAAACTGGCTGAGCGCGCCGGAGCTTCGTTCGGGGCCGCCTCACGTTTTGCGCGGCGGGCTTCGCGTTTCTCACGTTTGTAAGGGGCGCGGTTATCCGTTGGGACGAAGATGCACAGTCCAAAGTAAAGGACGAAAGCCAGCGGGCCGAGAAGGAAGAAGAAGCTAAGCACAAAGAGGATGCGAACAATAACTGGATCAAGTCCTGTATAGTCGCCGATCCCGGCGCAAACTCCGCCCCATACCCCGTCAATTTTATTTCGGGTTAAACGTTTTGGCGCGGCTTCAGAATACTCATATCCATCATCTGACCAATCCCAATTCATGTCTTTTGCAGCGCGGTCAGCACGGTTGCGATACGGGCCTTTGTTAGATCGTTTTGTCATTTTTCTCTCTCCAATTCGGGACTTCGTCGTCAAGAATGCGTTCCAGAACTTGAACGCGTTGATCCATAATGTCTGCGAGCTTTGACATACGTTCCAGCTCTGCAACCTGATCACCACTCATGTGATCCATCATCCGCTCTTTGTGGCCGAAATAGCTTTTCACAATAATCATTGTGAAGACCATGACGATTGCGACGATCGGGATGGATACGGCAATAATGTCTTCCATTTTATACTCTTTCTCTCTCTCTCGTATTTTACCGCTTCGTTTTAAGGCTGGCGGCTTAAATTAGGTTTGGCCTGTGATGGCGGGGCACTACTCCACCTCTCTCTCATGTGGGGGTCGGGGCTGAACGGGTCAACAGCTCCGCGCCAATCACAGGTCCAAAGTCTACGGCTTACTTATTGGCCGCTTTTTTGGGTTTATTCGCTGACTTGGTCATGCGGGCCTTAAGCGCGGCCAGCTCGTCCTCAACGGCGTCATTGGCTTCGATCTGCGCGAACTGGCTTTCCAAGCTTTGACCACCTTGGCCAAGGTCAAAACTTTCGACCTGCGCTTCAAGCTCGTCCACTTTACGCTCAACACGCTCGTAACGGGCTAAGGCATCGTCAACTTTGCTGTCGGACAGCTGGGTGCGAACGCGGATGCGGTTCTGGGCTGTCGTGCCGCGCATCATCAGTGATTTATGCTTGGCTTTGGCTTCATTAAGTTTTGCTTGTAGTTTTTGCAGATCAGCATCGGCTTTATCGACATTTTCATCGAGAATTTCGATCTCGCGGCGAACGACGTCGGCCATTTGCTGCGCTTGCTGCTTGGCGCCAATTGCGCCGCGGGCCAGATCTTCGCGTTCTTTATCAATGGCAAGTTCGGCTTTAGCCGCCCACTCATCTGCGCGGGCTTCGTAAGTGTCTGCCTTGCGGGCCAGTTCTTTGCGCTCTGCAATAGAGCGCGCGGCTTCGGTGCGCACTTCGACAAGTGTGTCTTCCATTTCTTGAATGATAAGACGTGCGATCTTTTCCGGGTTTTCGGCTTTCTCGATCATTGAATTCAAATTTGAATTGATGATGTCGCCCATGCGTGAAAAAATTCCCATGATATTCTCCTTGATTAGCTATTCGGGGTGGGGTGGGGGGATGAAGTTTGGATTAGAAGAAAATTCCGCCAATCATTAGGCCGGCGATAAAGAAGCCCCAGCACTCTATGCGGCGCGTCGATAGATATCGGGCAAAGCGCCAAAATTTGCTCTCTAGGCTCGCGCGGTCGCTGCGGGTTTCAAATTCTGTTTCAAAATCGGTGTTCATTTTCATCTCTTATATTGGGTCATCAGGGGGTAAATTCCGGCCCGCCCTCGTATCTGGGGCGGGGAAGTGAGGTTTCGGCTAGATGCCGAAGCCTGTGATGTGCGCTCCGCCAACAAAGCTTGCCTTTGCGCGGTAGTGACGGCGGCGGCGCGTGCTGCGTACGGATGGTGTTGCAGGTGTTGCGCCGACTGTTTTTGCGTCGATCATATGTGTTGAATAAGTCATTGCGTTTTCTCTCTCTCTCGTAACCGGGTGGAGCGGTATGGCTCTTTCGGTGTGACCCCATTATGGCGCAAACGGCAAAGCGCTTTCAACAAGTTATAAGTTGTTGAAATATATGAAGTTTTCAAATTATTCACATTTGCGCTAGTCATTGAGTGGTAAATTTGACATAAAAATGGCAATAATTGTCGTATACAAATAGTGAAAATGACTAAATATGAGCAAATTTAACACCCAACCTATTGGCGGATCACCGGCTTTTCTGGCGATTCTTGATATGATTTCCCATTCTGCCGCACTGGATCACACGGTTTTAGTGGTTGGAGAGCGCGGAACGGGCAAAGCGATGACAGCCGGACGGCTACATTTTTTGTCTCCGCGCTGGGAGCAGAGCTTTGTGGCGGTCAATTGCGCTGCATATGATGACGCCGCGCTGGATGCATTTATCTTCGGCGAAGACATTAGCGCGGGTTTGATAGAGCAAGGTGAGGGCGGGACATTATTTCTGGACTCCATAGAAAGCGTCAGTTTGCGTTTGCAGGAAAAGCTTCTGCGCCTGACCGAGGATGGCGAATATCGCCGCGTGCGCGGTGATGATACGCTCACCGCTGATATACGCGTTATCGCTGCGGCGGGAGTGGATTTGCCCGCTGCGGTGCGGGCCGGAACGTTTCGGCCTGACTTTCTGGATCGTTTGGCCGTGGATGTCATTACCTTGCCGCCCCTTCGCCGCCGCGTCAGCGATATAGAGGTGCTGGCCAATTACTTTGCGCGCGAACGGGTCAAGGCTGTTGGGGGGCATAGTTTTCCCGGCTTTACGCCGGAGGTCATTGAATATTTGATGGCGCATGACTGGCCGGGGAATGTACGAGAGCTGCGCAGCGTAGCTGAGCGCGCGGTGAATGAGGCGATGCTGGATGACAATCATTTTGCGGGTCCGGTGGGCGAGGTTATTCTTGATCCTTTTGATGCGCCTTGGCGTTTGTCGGCAAAGCAGCCGGAGGCAGGGCGCGATTCTAAGGATAATAAACCGGACGTGCAGGCCAAGGATATATCTCTGCAACCCGCGCCGCAGGCCGGATTTCATGATCGGGTCAATGCGTTTGAAAAGGCCATGATCGTGCAGGCCTTAGAGACCCATGATCATCATCAGGGCCGCGCGGCGCAATCGCTTGAGCTATCCTACCACGCCTTTCGGGGGCAGCTGCGCAAGCACGGCTTGCGTAAATAAGAGCCTATTGCTGCTTCTGCTGCTTCGGCGGGCCGTCGCTACGGCGCAGTAGGTTTTTATCCTCAGGGCGCTTATATTTTTCTGGATGGGTGTCCGGCGTGACCGTTTGTGAATTGGCTGTCAGCGTTTGAGTCAATTTAGGCTGTTGCGGCTGCTGCGTTTCGACAGCGATTGTCGATGTTGCGACTTCTGGGCTTTGAGCGCTTTGCTGTGCGGCAATGGCTTTGCGCGCGGCTTCAACTTTGGCTTCGCGCTCAAGACGTGCGATCTCTGCCAAATCAATTTGCGGCTCTGCGGGGACGTCTATGACAACCTCTTTTTTGGGCTCACAGCCTGTCAGAGGAAGCGCCGTCATCGCGCAGGCGCCAAGAATAATGAGTATTTTAGACGGTTTCATTGCGATCTCCATAAGCATATGAGCCGAAGGGATAGCAAAAATAACTTAACGCAGCGCTAAGGCGTCATTCCGGCGGCCTTAACGATACGCGCATATAACGTCTGCTCGACATAACCATCTGCGGGCAGGTTATTGGCCGCTTGCCAAGCGCGGATGGCTTTGCGGCTATTGGGGCCGATTTGTCCGTCTACGCCTTGAGTGTCAAAGCCTTGCGCTGTGAGCGCGGTTTGTAACGTCTTCTTTTTCGACAAGGTCAACGCCTTATCCCCCTTGGGCCATGGATGGGTAATCAGGCGCTTACGCTCAAGGCCGGAGGCGAGGCTTGCGATCCCTGTCACATAGCTGGAGGAGTTATTATAGCGTTTGACAACGTCGAAATTCTTAAATGTCAAAAAGACCGGGCCTTTGGAGCCGCCGGGCATATAGAGCCGCGCTTCCATCATTTGCGCCGCGTCCGTAAAGCCGCCCCCTTGATAGGGCGCCACGCCGCGTGCCGCCCATTCGCTTACGAAAATCTTTCGGCCATCCGACAGGCTATAGTCAAAGCCTTCAGGCAGGCGGACTTCGGCCATTATCGGCTCGCCCGTGCGCCATCCAAAGCGCGACAGATAATTGGCCGCGCTGGCCAGTGCGTCTTCTTGACTGTTCCACATATCGATATTGCCGTCTTGATTATAGTCGACGGCATAGTCGCGAAAGGTCGCCGGAATGAATTGCATCATCCCCATTGCGCCCGCCCAAGAGGAGTAAAGTTGGTCTTGGCGAACTTTCTTGTCAGTCAGTAAATCCAGCATGGCAAAAAGCTGCGCTTCGCCAAATGCCTGGCGGCGGCCATCAAAGGCAAAGCTGGAGAGGGCGCTTACGGCGTCATAATTGCCTTGAATTTTACCATAGGCGGATTCGAGCCCCCAAATCGCGGTCAGTGTGTGGCGGTCAACGCCATAATCACGATCAATGCGGTCAAATATCGCGCGCTGCGAAATCAGCTGGCCGCGGCCGCCATTCAGGCGCGACGTGTTCATCGCGTTCTCAATATAGCTCCAAACAGGTTTAACAAATTCCGGCTGGCTTTCATTTGACGCAATCGCGTCCTTGCGTAGCTTTGCAGGGCCAATAAAGCCGCGCACAAGATTTGCGTCATAGCCCTTGGCGATTGCGCGCGTGATGAAGTTGTCTTTCCACGCGTCAAATTTTTCTTGCTGCGTTGCGGTGGAGCTGATGGTGACGGCTTGGGCCACAGGCTGCTCAGCGGCGCTTAGCGGGGGATTTTGCGGCCCGGCGGCGCAGGCCGAAATTAAAAACGGCACGCAAATTAACATTCGTCGCATGGTCACATCCTTCATTGGCGCGGTCTCACCCTATAATTGCCCAGAGTTACGGTAAATGAACGATTAAGGTAAATAACAGGCTAATTGTGCCTGCAATGCTGATATTTATGGCCTAAATCTGTTGACTCATCGCCGCGCGCTCCATAGATAGCGCGCTTACCTCTTACGAGAAGAAACAAAGAGACCGTTATGAAAGTTCGCAGCTCACTGAGATCCCTGAAGAACCGCCACCGCGATTGCCAAATTGTGCGCCGCAAAGGTCGTCTTTATGTCATCAACAAAACTGACCCGCGTTTTAAAGCCCGCCAAGGCTAAATTCCGGTTGGTCATTTATTGATCACTTACACAATTGTATGTTTATAGCTCTTGCGCCGCCGCGTAGGGGCTTTAATCATATGGACATGTTGAAAACGCTTATATTATCAGGCCTGATGGCCTTTGCCGGAGTGAGCGCGAGCGCGCAGACGATTGACCCTGATGCGATCCCGCTGCCGGAACTGGCGCCAATTCCTGAAAGTCCGGATCGCCCTGACCCCGAGGGCGGCAAGCCAGAGGTGAATGAGGAATCTGTACTGGGGGACGCCATCGCAGAGGCGCGCCCGGATGTCTTCATTCTGTCCCCCGAAAACCGCCAAGAGCAGCTCGATACATTATTTGGCAAGCTGAAACGCGAAAAAGACCCCAAAGAGGCTGAACTTATCGCCGAAGAAGTTTGGGCGATTTGGCTCCAATCGGGCAGTCCGTCTATTGATCTTATTCTGCGCCGCGGCGTAGCCGCGCAAAAGTCCGGCGACCTCCCCAAGGCGCGCCGCATGTTTGAACATGTCATCCGCCTGCAGCCGGATTATGCTGAAGGCTGGGCGCGCAGCGCGCGTCTGGCTTTAGATCAAGGCCGCGTCGCCGATGCCCAAGCCGATATGGTGCAGGCCCTCATCCTAGAGCCGCGCCATTTTTACGGCCTGTGGACACTCGGCAATATCTTCGAGCGCACCGGCCAAACCGAAGCCGCCTTTGAGAGCTATTCCGAAGCGCTGGACTTATACCCCGCACTCGAGCAAGTCGAAAAACGCGTCAAAGCGCTGCGCGGCGCCGCCGAAGGTGAC
>CALKXN010000045.1 GCA_938003555.1 uncultured Robiginitomaculum sp.
GAGTTGCCACAGCTTCGCGCTGTCTCGCACCGCGCCAATGCCGGGCAAAGCCGTAGCGTTCGCACGGGCATACTCGCGGCCAAGGGCGCGGTAATTGCGACGTTGGACGGGGACATGCAAAATGACCCTGCAGATATTCCGGCGATCTATGCGCGCCTTATGAGTGATGAGGCCCCAGAGAATTTGACGCTGATTGGCGGGGACCGGACGGCAGGGCGTAAAGATACATGGTCAAAGAAATTAGGCAGCAAGATCGGCAACGGCATTCGCAAGAAATTGCTCAAGGATGATTGCAACGATACGGGCTGCGGACTGAAAGTGTTTAAGCGTGAGGCGTTTTTGCGCCTTCCATATTTTGATCACATTCACCGCTATCTGCCCGCGCTGATGAACCGCGAAGGTTATACATGTGAGTTCATGCCGGTGAACCACCGCGCACGCGAACATGGCGTATCCAAATATACAAATTTTGGCCGCCTGATGGTCAGCTTCGCGGATTTGCGCGGCGTGAGATGGCTCAATAAACGCGCCCGCAATCCTGAAGGCTGGGATGAGGCTTGACCTCTCCCAGAGTTAAAATGGGATGAGGCTTAGTTCAGCCCTAACAGTTCTGCATTACCGCCAATCGCCGCCGTATTAATCGTGATGGTTTTTTCCGTTGCGAAATAATGGATGTCTTCGGGCAGGGGCGTGCGATTTGGATCAGAGATAAAGAAGCGCAGAATGATTGAGCCTGCGCGATTGGCCAGCTTTTGGTTGAGCGTAATAATTTCATTTTCCGGCCCGCAATAGACAACGCCGTTAATCTCTAGGGGCAGTTCTTCATAGCTCTGCGCGCAGATCACAATATTGCCCGCAAGCGTTGCGCAATACGCCATATCATCGGCAACGGCGCGGTATTCTTCGCCGCCGCAAATCACAGCAATCGTGCCTTTGGGCGGATAGGACAGACGGTTATCTTCGCCCGTTGGCCCGGGGAGCTTGACCTCGGCCAGTAGAGATTTGGCCAGACCTTCGCGCCATATCATCGCGGGCGTGACTTGACCGCTTGCGGCGCTGTCCATGAAACGCGGCAGGTAATGCGGGCCGCCCGCTTTGGGGCCAGTGCCAGAGAGGCCGCGTCCGCCAAAAGGCTGCACGCCGACAACCGCGCCGACTTGGTCACGATTGACGTAGATATTGCCCGCCTGAACCTGATGGGCAATGCGCGTCGTGACCGCGTCGATACGGCTTTGCAGGCCAAAGGTCAGGCCATAGCCAGAGGCATTAATATCGGCGATGACGTGATCAATTTTTGAGGCTTTAAATTTTGCGACATGCAGGATGGGGCCAAATTGCTCTTCGCCAATATCCTTGATGCTGCCCACCGCTATGAGCGTTGGCGCAACAAATGTGCCGTCATTGCAGCGCTCATCCAGCGGCGTTTGAAACAGAACGCCGCCGCGATGGGCTTCAATATGGGCGTCTAATTTATCCTTGGCCTCTTTGTCGATAACGGGGCCAATATCGATGGAACGCAGACGGGGATCGCCCAGCGTTAATTCGGCCATCATGCCGATTATCATGGGCACAACGCGGTCATATATCTCATTTTGAAGATAGAGAATGCGCGCCGAGCTACAGCGCTGCCCCGCGCTATGGAATGAACTGCGCACCGCATCGACGGCGACTTGCTCGGGCAGGGCCGTGCTGTCCACGATCATCGCGTTCAGCCCGCCCGTCTCGGCGATGACGATGGCTGGGGCGACGTCGCGGGCTGCAAGGCTTTGATTGATTTTGCGGGCCGTATTTGTCGAGCCTGTAAAGGCCAGGCCGTTAATGGCGGGGTGCGCTGTAATGGCTTGGCCGAGCTCCGGCCCGCCGGGCGCGAAGATATAACGATCTTTGGGCAGGCCGGCGTCCATCATCAAGCGGCTTGCAGCATAGGCGATCAGCGGCGTTTGCTGCGCAGGTTTTGCGATGACGCGATTGCCCGCCAGCAGCGCGGCAACGATTTGTCCCAAGAAAATAGCTAGCGGGAAGTTCCACGGACTAATGCAGGCAAATGTTCCCAGCGGCGCGTGCGAGATTTTAATCTCAAGGCCGTCCGGGCCGATAAAGCTATTGGGCTGGGCAAGAAGCTCGTCGGCGTAATAGCGGCAAAAATCAACGGCCTCGCGAATTTCATCAATCGCGTCTTGCCACGTTTTTCCGGCTTCGCTTTGACACAGCGCGATCAGGGCGGGCATGTCTGCTTCCATGGCGTCCGCGAGGCTCCGCGCCCAAGCGGCGCGCTTGGCAATCGGCCATGTTTTGGGCGCTTTGCTGTTCAGGGCTTTGCCGATATCTGCCGCGCTGGCCCAAATGACGTCTCCCGCAATTTCGCTGTGATTAAATGGGCAAGGCAGGGCGTGTTTTTCACCGCGTCTTTCGCGGCCAAGAATGATGGGTTTTGCAACGATTTTACTGCGCGCCGCGTTTTGGACAGCTGACTTTAGCGGCTCCCACTGGCTTTCAATATCAATACTGACGCCTTTGGAATTGACGCGGCCTGGTAAAATATCGGCGGGTTTTGGGATAGGGCTTAGACTTAAATCCAGATCATTGACGGGGTGAGTGGTCAGCTCTCCAATCGGGGTTTCCGCGTCGATGAGGCGATGTACGAAGGAGCTGTTCGCGCCGTTTTCGAGCAAGCGGCGCACCAGATAAGCAAGTAAATCTTTGTGGTGACCGACCGGAGCGTAGATGCACACATTGACGCCAAAGGTCTCGAGGACGTGGTCATAAAGCGCGTCGCCCATCCCATTGAGACGTTGAAATTCATACTCCGCCTCGGGCGCGGCCATCGCGCGAATGGCGGCGACGCTGTGGGCGTTATGGGTAGCAAATTGCGGATAAAGCGCTGGCTTGGCTGCGGCGCTGAGCATGAAACGGGCGCAGGCGAGATAAGCTAAATCCGTAGCAGGCTTTTGGGTATAGACGGGATAATCTGCGAGGCCTTTTTGCTGTGATTTCTTTAGCTCTGCATCCCAATAGGCGCCTTTGACAAGGCGCACAGGAATGCGTTGTTTATGCGTTTTCGCCAGCGCGACAATCCAAGCTAAAACGGGCAGGGCGCGCTTTGAATAGGCTTGCACCACAATGCCGAGTTCGCCCCATCCGATCAGCTCGGGGTCAGTGAAAAGCTGCTGATATAATTTAAGAGATAACTCTAGGCGGTCGGCTTCTTCGGCGTCAATATTGACGCCAACCCCTGCGGCGCGGGCCTGCACAAGAAGGCGTTTTACGCGCTCTGACATTTCACTCATGACGCGGGCCTCTTGGGCGGGCTCGTAACGTGGATGAAGGGCAGAGAGCTTGATTGAAATCGTGGCGGGGCGGTTTGTTTTCCCGCCATAGCGATCTTGACCGATGGCCGTAATGGCGGCAGAATATGCGGCCTCATAACGCCGGGCATCTTCAATGGTCAACGCGGCTTCGCCGAGCATGTCAAAGCTGTGGCTTGCGCCTTGGTCACGATCTTTGCGTGCGCGTTTGAGCGCTTCGTCGATTGTTTGGCCGAGCACGAAATGGCGGCCCATAATCTTCATCGCCTCGCGCATGGCTTTGCGCACAACGGGTTCGGACGCGCTATCAATTAATTTAGCCAAAACGCCCGCGCTTTGCTTTTTATCCAGCGTCACAACTTTGCCCGCCACCATCAGGCCCCATGTTGAGGCATTGGCAAAGAGGCTGTCGGATTTTCCTAAATGTTCATTCCAATTCGCGCCGCCAATTTTATCTTCAATCAGGGCGTCGGCAGTGTCTTTATCAGGCACGCGTAGCAGCGCTTCGGCAAGGCACATCAGCAAGACGCCTTCGCGGGTGTCCAGAGAATATTCGAGCAGCAGCGCGTCAATTT
>CALKXN010000046.1 GCA_938003555.1 uncultured Robiginitomaculum sp.
TAAATCGGGTCGAGGCGGGAATGGGTCGCGGCCGGAAACAGTTTTGCAGTTTTAAACATGATCGTCCGTTTTGTAAGGCCAATGGCGTCATGAGCATGATAAAGGTCTGCATTACGACGCGAAATGTCTTGGAGCATCGTCGTGCGTGTGTGGCGCGCGGCTTGATAAGCGCGCAATTTGAATGCGATAGGCGTATCTGCGCCGAGCAGTTTTGCAGCGAGAACCCATCCATCCTCAATCGCCATAGACGCGCCTTGCGCCATGAAAGGAAGCATCGGGTGAGCCGCGTCACCGAGCAAGGCTACGCGGCCATCTGTCCAATTTGGCAAAGCAGGGTGATCAAACAAGCCCCATAAATATGTCTCATCGCATACATCTAAAATCGCGCCGACGCGATCATCCCACCCATCATAGGCTTCACGTAATTCGTTCATGTCGCCCGGCGTTGTCCAGCCTTCTGCGCTCCAACTCTCGCGGCGATGCACGGCGATGAAATTGATCAGCTCCCCGCCGCGCAAGTAGTATGCAACGAAGTGCTTATCCGGCCCGAGCCAATTATTTGCGGCCCTCGGAAGCAAGTCTTTCGCCGCGGCGTCCGCGCGGATAATGCCGCGCCACGCGCAATAGCCCGTATAGCGCGGCGTATTTCCCCCGACCATTTGCTCGCGGATCGTTGATTTAATGCCGTCTGCACCGATTAAGGCGTCTCCAATATGATCACCTTGGTTTGTAACCAATGTGACGCTCTTTGCGTTTTGGGCGTAGTTTGTTGCGTAGTGATTGAGGTGAAAATCCACACCGCAATCTTGCGCTGCAGTCACGAGTATATTGTGCAAATCTGCGCGATGAATATTATAATAAGCTTGGCCATATCGCGCTGTAAAGGCGTCGCCCATTTGCGTGGCCAGCAAAGGTTTTCCGGTAATATAATCGCGCAGCACCCCTTGCGCGGGCGCGAAGGCAGCGGCTTTGATTTTACCCGATAATCCAAGCGCGCTTAGCACGGCCATTGAATTTGGGCTAAGCTGCAGGCCTGCGCCGACTTCGCCAAATTCAGAGGCCTTCTCAAATAGGCTGACCTTTGCGCCGCCTTTGGACAAGACAATCGCTGCAGTCAAGCCGCCAATGCCGCCGCCTGCTATTAAAATATGCGGCGGTTTAGTCATGTTCGCTTAGGGGCATAAAGCGGGGCGCCGGGGCTGCGCGCAGTCCGCCACTCTCTTCACGATAAATTCCGCGTGCTTTCATATGGGGATGCTGCGCCGCTTTCATCGGGGAGAGGACTGGAGCAAAGCAAATATCTGTACCTTCCATCATCGCGCACCACTCAGCTGATGTTTTGGATTTAAATATTACCACAAGCTTTTGTGTTAATTCCGACCATGATTTTCGGTTCATTTGATGCGTAAAATCCGGATTATTTTCTAGGTTAAGCGCGGTCAATAATTGCCCATAAAATTGCGGCTCCAACGAACCGATGGAGACAAATTCACCGTCCTTGCATTCATAAGTGCGATACCAATGCGCGCCGTCCAGAAGGCTCTCTCCGCGATGTTCTGAGAGCTGCCCCATGGGCATAAGCGATAACAGCAGGTTCATCATATGGGCGCTGCCATCGACCATGGCGGCGTCGACAACGCAGCCTTTACCCGTCTCGCGCGCTCTCATCACGCCGCTCAGAAGGCCAATCGTAAGGTATAATGCGCCGCCGCCAATATCGCCGAGCATTGTTGGCGTGGCCATGGGCGGCGTGCCGTCGGGCTGCCCGCTATACCAGAGCGCGCCGGATAGGGCAGAGTAATTTATATCGTGTCCCGCAGCATGGGAGAGCGGCCCGCTTTGCCCCCACCCCGTCACGCGGCCATAGACCAGTTTTGGATTTACTTTTTCTAAATCAGCAGGGCCAAGATCAAGGCGCTCCATAACGCCGGGGCGCATGCCTTCAATGAGGGCATCAGCGTCTTTGATCATGTCTTTCAAAGTCTCGCGGCCCGCTTCATCTTTTAAATTGAGCGGCACCGCGTTTTTCTCGCGGTCAACCAATCCAACTGCGCCAGGCAAATTAAGCGCAGGCTTTGGCCGCGTGATCAGCGTGACATCTGCGCCAAGATCCGTGAGCAGATGGCCGCAAAACGGGGCAGGGCCAAGGCACTGTATTTCGATAATTTTAAGGCCGGACAGAGGACGGTTCATATGCGCTTTCAAATTTGACTTACGCGTTACTTATAAAGACGCGGAAAGGTGAGGCAATGAAAAGCGCTATGCGCAGGTGATTAGGGCGCAATGAAAGCCCGCCCTGTTCATTTGCGCAAATCGCGTTATTGTTGCGCAAAGATATTGGAGGACGCGATGGTCGAGTTGGTCATTAACGGACAGAAACGCAAAGTTACAGAAGCGACCGAAGACACGCCGCTGCTGTGGGTGCTGCGTGACGAGCTAGGCTTGACGGGCACGAAATTTGGCTGCGGTATTGCGATGTGCGGCGCTTGCACGGTGCATATTGATGGCCAAGCGGTGCGGTCATGTTCTTATCCTGTTGGGCATGTTGAGGGCGAAGTGACTACGATTGAGGGACTGGGCAATCCAGCTGCCCTCCATGCGGTTCAAAAGGCGTGGATTGACGGCCAAGTTGCGCAATGCGGATATTGTCAATCTGGGCAAATTATGACGGCAGCTGCACTGCTTGATGAAGTGCCAAACCCCACGGATCTGCAGGTTGATCAAGCCATGTCAGGTAATCTATGCCGCTGCGGAACTTATCCGCGTATTCGCGCTGCGGTTCACGCTGCTGCGAAATTGATGGCGGAGGGGTAGAAATGGCACGATACGGACAGCAAAAAGCCAGCACGATTGGCACAATCGCGCGGCGCACATTTTTAATCGGATCAACGGCCGTTGCCGGCGGCGCTGCGTTCGGAGTTTGGATCTATAAAACACCGTATGGTAATCCGCTAGAAACAGGATTGTCAGAGGGCGAGGCTGCACTGACGCCATATGTGAAAATTGATCAAGACGGCGTGACGATCATTACGCCCCGCGCGGAAATGGGCCAAGGTATTCATACAACGCTGGCGGCGCTTGTCGCCGAAGAGCTAGATGTAAATTTAGAAGATGTTCGCGTTGAGCATGGCCCGGCCTCTAAAGCCTATTTCAATGACGGCATCACCGAAGAGGCTGTGCCCTTTGCCGCGACGGATCATTCAGAGAAAGCCGAGCGTATGCGCGGCGTCGTCAAAAAAGTCGGCAAGATTTTGGGGATGCAGATCACAGGGGGCTCCAGCTCTATTCCCGATGGATATATCAAGATGCGAACAGCTGGCGCAGCGGCGCGGGCGGCGCTTATTGGCGCGGCGGCCAAGCAGTGGGGCGTGGACGCGGCTACGCTCTCGACAGATAATGGCGCAGTTGTTTCACCTGACGGAAAGCGTCTTGATTACACGCAGCTTGCTGTCGCGGCGGCGGATATTAAACTGCCCAAGGCGCCTAAGTTAAAGCCACGTTCGGAATGGAAAATACTCGGTAAAACGATGCCGCGCGTCGACATGGTTGGAAAGTCTACCGGAACGGCGCAGTTCTCTATCGATGTGCGTTTTGCCGATATGCTCTATGCCGCCGTGAAAATGGGGCCATATATGCTTTGCCCTATAATAGGGCATGACGCGTCCAAAGCAGAAGCCATGCCGGGCGTTAAAAAAATCGTGCCGCTCAGCGACGGCGTCGCCGTGCTGGCGACCAATACGTGGAACGCGATGCAAGCCGTCAAAGCCATTGAGATTGAATATGACACGCCCAACTATCCGGCGGATACAGAAGGGCAAATTGCAGCCACAGCTGCAAGTTTTGACGCGGAGCCGGACGGGGAAAACCGTAATGACGGCAATGTCGATGAGGCGCTGGATGGTAATATATTAGAGCGTGAATATTACGTGCCTTATCTGGCCCATGCGACAATGGAGCCGATGAATGCTGCTGTTCTGCTCAAGGATGGGCGACTGGATATTTGGGTCGGTACTCAACTGCCGACACAAATTATCAAAGAGGCGAAGAAACACCTTGGAATTGGCCCGGATCATGTTCACGTCCACACCACCCTCATGGGCGGCGCTTTTGGCCGGCGCGCCGAAATGGATTATATCATTCAAGCCTTACGCATCGCCAAATCTGTTGAAGGCACGCCGATCAAGCTAACTTGGTCGCGCGAAGATGATATGCGCCATGATGCCTATCGCCCGATGGCGATGGCGCGCTTTGCCGCTAAAGTCGAAAATGGCAAAGCGGTTGCGCTTGATGCGAAATATGCGACGCCGTCAATTCTAACGTCACAAATGGGCCGTATTGGAACATCTATTCCAGGGTCAGACGCGACCATTGTGCAGAGCGCATGGGACCAACCTTACGGCATTCCAAATTATCGCGTGCGAGGGTATCGTCCCGAAATCATGCTTCCGCTAGGATCATGGCGCTCTGTGGGCGCGTCGCAGAATGCCTTTTTTCAAGAGTCCATGATGGATGAAATGGCGCATGAAGCCCGCGTCGACCCTTATAAATTCCGCATGGATTTAATGACCGATGAGGCCAGTAAAGCCGTTCTGGCCCGCGTCGCAACTATGGCGAAATGGGGATCGTTTCTACCCAAGAACCGGGCGCGCGGCATTGCGTTCTGTCTATCTTTTGGTGTGCCTGTCGCGGAAGTTATTGAAATTGTACAGACGGAAAATGGTATCAAGATTGATAAGGCGTGGGCGGCGGTTGATGTCGGCATTGCGCTTGATCCCGGTAATATTGAAGCCCAAGTTCAAGGCGGTTTGAACTTTGGTTTGGCCGCAGCGATGACCGGAGAAATCACCGTTAAAGACGGCGCTGTGGAGCAGGGTAACTTCCACGATTACGATTCAATCCGTATGTATCAAGCCCCGTCTATTGAAGTTGCGATTTTAGAGAGCGGCAAGAAAATCCGCGGCATTGGCGAGCCCGGAACACCGCCTGCCGCGCCCGCTCTGGCCAATGCGATATTTGCTCTGACAGGGCAGCGCATTCGAAGTCTGCCGCTGCGTAACGCCGTAGATTTTGTTTAGGAGGTGCTGATGAAACGTATCTTTACATTTTTCGTTTCATGCTTTGCTGTGGGCGTATTTGCGCCTGCCGTCACGTCGCAGGCGGCGGAGGATAATGCCAAAGGCCTTGAGGCGTGGTCAAAAATTCATGACGTATTTTCGCATCCTAGATGTGCAAGTTGTCATGTCTCTGACGGGCGGCCCATGTGGATGGGCAATGGAGATAGTAAACCTGTGAAGCACCCCATGTTTGTTGGCGGTAATCCGGATAATCACACGGGACAACCCGGCGCGATGTGCAGCACATGTCATGCCCCTGTGAATACGGCGGTCGAGGGCGGCCCGCCCGGGGCAGAAGTCTGGCTGCTCGCGCCGAAAGAAATGGCATGGTTTGGCAAAAGCTCAGCTCAAATTTGCCAGCAAATCAAAGACCCTGCGCGTAACGGAAATAAGACTTTAGCTGAAGTCGCCAGCCACATTAAAAATGATGAGCTTGTGCATTCTGGATGGAATCCAGCGCCGGGCCGAGAGCCTGCGC
>CALKXN010000047.1 GCA_938003555.1 uncultured Robiginitomaculum sp.
GGTGACGGCGACCCTGCTCCGGCTTAAATTCTTAAATCAAGCACCGCCTTTGGGCGGTGTTTTTGTTTGAGTTAAGTGGCCTTCATACTTTACGAGCCGTCCAATAATCGGCGCGATAATGTCGACATGGAAATTAAATCGGCCATCCGTTTGATGCTCATATGTGAGGCCGCGCGGGAACATGAATTTGGGAAGCGGGACTCCAAAGACCCGAAATGCGGTGGGCGTTAAAACAAGACGTCGCTGATCCGTTAGCGTGACTTGCAATCGCACGGCGACAGGGCCGAAGCGTTCTAAAATTTGAAACTCATCCTGTCCTCGGCCTGCTTCTTGGGTGCTAAACATACGTTTGCCGCCAAAATGGCGCTCCCAATGTTCAATATTGCCCCGACGGGTTAGGGATACTGTGACCGGAATGTCTTCGCCTTTTCTAGGAAAGCCGAAAATATTCGCGACCAAATTTGCGATTGGGTTACGGCCCCGCGTAATATTGGCCATACCCGTAAAGGTCTTGCCAGCCTCAATGTCGTGGAGCGCTCTGAGGGATGTAAACCTTCATAGGCTGTCCCAAGGGTGCGGTGATAAAGGCTATGTGCTTTTGGCATTGCACCGCGAAATCCATGTGTGATGCCGAGCTCAGTAAAATGAGGATTGAAGTCTTCTAGTTCTAAGAGGTCACTGGCATAATGCGGCCCTGCGGGAAGAGACTGCCCGTTGAGAATGCGCTGAATTAATATGGCGGCGGGAAGCGCGGGTATATTCGGGCCGCTGTCTCCGCGAGCGACTAAATGCCAGCGACGCGCTAGCGCAGCATTGTCATGATCAAGCCCTTCTATGTCGACACGCATTGCGCCGCGCATATCGCGGGCGGGCAGGGCGTTCTGAACCAGGTGCATAAGACCCGCAAATCGCCCTAGATTGGGGAGACATTTTTTAGCACGTAATTTTGCCAGCGTAATAAAGATTTGATGAAGCCAAGCGGGGCGTGGGCCTGCGCCGCACCATATGTCTGTTAGCTGTGGGAATAATCGCGGCAGGGCGTCAGTTTCTGGCGTATCCGCGCGGCTAAATAGAACCTTGCCAATATTCTCACCTCCGGGCGGGCAAATTTGCATTATGCGCGTTTGTGTCATTGCGGGGAATGTCGTGAGGCGGCCACCTTCAAGGGCTGTCATTGTTTCCCCGGCTTTTGTGGCGACGGCGGCAACAACATTGCGTCCCATATGCGTTGCGGGAGCAGGAGAAATTCCAGCATATATTTTCGTTATCTGAGAGAAATGTGACGCGGCGGATTTGGCTACGGCGGCGGTGAGAACCGGATAAGTCGATAGGCCCGTGATCAACGGGGTTTGCGACGATTTAGCCATAATCCGCGCGCAAAACTCACGATCATCGGATAAGTCAAAATAGGGAATAGCTTGCGCGATGCAGTAATCGGCAATGGCTTCGTCAGTATAATTTTGGAACGGGCCAGAGGCGTCAATAATGACGTCAGGACGCTTTAATATTTGAGGATCTACGGGCATTACGCGGTCAAATTCTAACGGACTTAACGTAATCGGGTGTTCTGTATATTCAGCGCAAAGCGCGATTGCCTTACTCAAAGTTCTTCCGGCGATAATGAGATGGAGGTTTTTCGTTGCTGCAAGGCGCGCGGTTATGCGACGTCCAAATGTACCATATCCACCAATAAGAAGAACCGTCAACATGACGATAGCTTAGCGGTCAAAACCAAATTGTCGATGTGGTCATGTACAGCTTTGACGCGGCAGAGTGAGGCGTTGACCGGGCTGCAAAATAGAACGGGTAGTCAAGCTGTTGGCTTTCATCAGCGCCTCAAGGTTGACGCAATGCGCCTTCGAGATTTGCCATAAATTATCACCAGAGCGCACGATATGCAGGTTGGAACTGGAATGTGCTTTGGCGGCTGGCGCAGGCAAGGTTTGCGGGGATTCAGTGCTGACTTGAATGCTGCGCGGGGCTGCGGCGGGGCAATCCATTATCAGAGGTTGGTCGGAGTCCTCAATCACGACGATAATGCGCTTACGCCCTTGGCTGTCTGCGCTCACTGCGTCACAAGCGATTTGAATGGCTGGCGTGTGTTGTGATTTCTGAACCGCTGGAATCACAATGCGCGGCTTGTCTTGTTTATGAGGTATGACCTTACGAATTATAGCGCTGGTTTGAGCCTTCGCCATGTCTGACGGGGTCGGTGTTACGGTAATGCAGCTCCCGAGCATGCCGGTGAGCGTAATCAAACTTATGGTGACTAATTTTGTCATAGCGGTTCCCAATTTCATGTGAGAGATAGGGAAATATGTCTAATGGAGGCTTAACAGCGCTCCTCAATGTCATTGCTGGCAGCCGCGAAATGTGTGGATAGCGACGGCATTCGCTTTAATCACCGTTTTTAAGATTCGCCTTAAGAGATGAAATTGGCTATTAGCTATAAAAGTCTAAAGAGTAGATTCTTTACGGCGCGGAGCATCACGCTTTGCGCCGCTTTTGTGTGAGAAATTGCTATGTCAAATGTTGTCGTTGTCGGGTCCCAGTGGGGTGATGAAGGTAAAGGTAAGATCGTTGACTGGCTGTCCAGCCGCGCCGATGTTGTCGTACGTTTCCAGGGAGGGCACAACGCCGGACATACCTTGGTGGTTGATGGCAAGGTCTATAAATTATCACTGCTGCCCAGCGGTATTGTGCGTGGCGGCAAATTATCAGTTATCGGTAACGGGGTTGTTATCGACCCTTGGGCGCTTGAGAGCGAGATTAAACGTATCCGCGATCAAGGCGTACATATTGGCACAGACGCGCTGCTAATTTCCGATACGGCTCCGCTTATCCTGCCGATTCACGGGGAACTTGATGCCATTCGCGAAAATCGTGCGGATGGAATTAAAATTGGCACAACGCGCCGCGGCATTGGCCCCGCTTATGAAGATAAAGTAGCCCGCCGCGCGATACGAGTATGTGACCTTGCAGATACGGAGCATCTTCGCGGGCGTATTGATAATCTTTTGCATCACCATAATGCGCTTCGTGTTGGGCTTGGACATGAGCCAGTGGACGCGGCAGAGTTGACGCAAAGGCTCCTCGATATTGCGCCGACAATTCTAAAATATGCCGGCCCTGTTTGGCACCATTTGGATGAGGCGAGCCGCGCCGAGAAAAAGATTTTATTTGAAGGCGCGCAAGGCGCGATGCTGGATATTGATCACGGCACATATCCCTTTGTCACCAGTTCGAATACGATTGCAGGTCAAGCCGCAGCCGGTTCCGGCATGGGGCCGCGCGCTTTGAATTATGTGCTGGGCATCACAAAGGCCTACACAACACGCGTCGGAGAAGGGCCTTTCCCTACCGAGCTTGAAGATGAAATTGGTCAGCGTTTGGGTGAAAGAGGTCATGAATTTGGGACTGTAACGGGCCGTAAACGCCGCTGTGGTTGGTTTGATGCCGTTATGGTGCGCCAAGCCGTTATTACGGGCGGGATTGACGGAATTGCGCTAACGAAACTGGATGTTTTGGACGGATTAAGTGAGCTGAAAATCTGTACGGGGTATAAGCTTGGCGATAAGATACTCCGCCGTTTCCCGGCGGGCATGTCTGATCAGGCTGCTGTGACGCCGATATATGAGACGATGCCGGGGTGGAGCGGCTCAACGCAAGGCGCGCGTAGCTGGGCTGATCTGCCCGCTGAAGCCGTTAAATATGTGCGCCGCCTCGAAGAAGCGATTGGATGCACAGTGTCTATGGTGTCCACATCGCCTGAACGGGAAGACGTCATTCTTATCCGTGACCCGTTCAAGGGATAATGCATCGCGGGCTGCGCTAAAATATGACTGGCCAGCGTCGCTTTAAGTACCAGTATATCACCTGCGTCTCACATTATTGTTAGCGGCGGCTATGCAGACTTGCACGCGGCTTTGATGATGATAAGTTTGCGAAAATTAACGAATATTAGAGGGCCAAATCATGGACGGATTAAACGATACAATTGCAACAAATGCAGATGTGCGCAGTGACGTACAGGAGCGCTACGCAGCAGGCGCAAATGAGTTTGAAGCGGCGCTCTGTTGCCCGATTGATTACGATCCCAAATATCTAAAAATTATTCCAGAAGAAGTCATTGAACGCGATTATGGCTGCGGTGATCCTTCACGTTATGTACGCGAAGGCGATGTTGTTTTGGATCTCGGTTCAGGCGGCGGAAAAATCTGTTTTATTGCAAGCCAAATTGTGGGCCCAAAAGGCAAAGTCATCGGCATTGATATGACGGATGACATGCTGGAACTGTCACGCCGCACAGCGCCGATCATTGCTGAGCGCGTTGGTTACGCCAATGTTGAATTTAGACGTGGCCACATCGAAGACCTGAAGACAGATCTTGATGCTCTAAATGTTTGGCTTGAGAAAAACCCGGTGAAATCGGCCGGTGACATGGAACGTATGGAAGAAGAAATTCTGCGTCTTGGCAAAGAATTGACCATGGTTCCTGACAACAGCGTCGACGTCATTGTTTCAAACTGTGTTTTGAATCTGGTTTCTGACTCTAAGAAAAAGCAAATGTTTGCAGAAATGTTCCGCGTCTTGAAAGTCGGTGGCCGTGTGGCCGTGTCTGATATTGTTTCGGATGAAGATAGTCCTGAAGAGCTGAAGAATGATGCCCGTCTATGGTCAGGCTGTATCTCAGGCGCGCTACGCGAAGATGAGTTCTGTACTGATCTGGAAACTGCAGGTTTTCACGGCATTTTCGTGGATAAATTTGAGTATGAGCCGTGGCAAATCGTTGAAGGTATTGAATATCGCAGCGCAACTTACCTTGCCTATAAAGGCAAGCAGGGCCCGTGTTACGAGAAAAACCAAGCCGTAATTTACAAAGGTCCGTTCCGCCAAATTCAAGATGATGATGGCCACACATTCATGCGCGGAGAGCGTAGCGCCGTATGTGAGAAGACATATAATCTTCTTAAACGCGAGCCTTATGCTGACCTTTTCTACTTCATTGACCCCGCCACAGAAGTGACAGAGCAAATTGATTTCCCGCAAGATTGCGCCGTGCGTCGCCGTGATCCGCAAGAAACGAAATTGGGTAAGGCCAAGATCACTTCTG
>CALKXN010000048.1 GCA_938003555.1 uncultured Robiginitomaculum sp.
CCTTTGTGAATGAAACGGGCCAGCACGAAGATATTGCGATGGTTACAGGGATACAGCGCAGCTTAAATTCAAAGGCTAATGACGTGTTCACATTTGGGCATTTCGAACCGGCCCTTGTTCATTTCCATAAGACTTTAACGCAGAATATAGATGGGCTTTAAATTCCGGGGTAGTTCGCGCGGGCAAGGCGCGTTGTAAAGACAGCGCGGCTCTTGCAATTGCGCGCGGGGCCGCCCACATGCGCGGGATAGAAAAATAGAAGATCATTATGACCGATATATCCACAGACCTTCAAACCGACAATATTGTCAGCGCCTTTCAAATTGACGGGCAGCCTATTCGCGGGCGCATCATGCGCGCGGGTGATGCCATTGATCGCGCTTTGTCAGGGCATGATTATCCGCCTGCTGTTGCGCGCTTGCTTGGCGAAGCCATGAGCCTTGGCGCGGTCGTGGCCAGCGCGCTTAAATTTGACGGGCGCTTATTGGTGCAATGCCACGGCACAAATACAGGCGCAGTCTCTATGCTGGTCGCCGATTGCAGCACGGGCGGCGATTTGCGCGCCTATGCGCGATTTGACCAAGCTTCGCTGGACCGTATTTTAGCTGAGAATCCAAATCCGAACGCGCACCAACTTTTGGGCGGCGGGACATTTGCGATGACGATTGACCAAGGCCCGGATATGGACCGTTATCAAGGTCTGTCGGCAATTGAAGGCGATGATCTATCGGCTTGTGCAGAGCATTATTTCGCGCAATCTGAGCAAGTGCCAACGCGCATTAAATTATCTGTCGGCCAGATTGTGACGCCGGAGCATGGCACGCAGTGGCGCGGCGCGGCGCTCATGATTCAGCAAGTGGCGGGCGACGCTGCCCGCGGCGACACCCAAGGCGCGTGGGAAACCGCGCAGGCTTTGTTTAAAACCGCAGGTGACGCGGAAATGCTAGATCCGGATGTAACCTCAGAAACGATGCTTTACCGTTTGTTTCACGAAGACGGCGTGCGCGTCAGCGAAATAAAGCCGCTGCGCGCTCATTGCAATTGCTCGCGCGAGCGCCTGATGAATACGCTCAATAGCTTTAGCGCGGCTGAGCGCGATAGCATGTTCGAAGACGGCGTTATTTCGGCCAATTGCGATTTTTGCGCCGCGGCTTACACGTTTAAGGCGGGTGACTTTTAGGAGCGCCAAAAACTCGGCGTCAGCATGACGAGCGCTGTCACGATTTCTAAGCGCCCCAGCAGCATATTAAACATTAAGATAAGCTTGGCCGGAACGGGCAGGGACGCGAAATTGCCGACCGGCCCGATCGTCTCTCCGAGGCCCGGGCCGACATTGGCGATGGACGTGGCCGCTGCGCTCCAGGCCGTTATCGTATCTAGTCCGGTCATGGACAGGGCGATGGCGCTGAGCGCGAAACATGTAAAAAACAGGAATAAAAATCCCATAACGGAATAGACGACGGCTTCGGGAAGCGGCGCTTTATTATAGCGCATGGGCGAGACCGCATGGCGGCGCGGCATTTTAAACAGATATGCGCGCAAGCCTTCAAAGGCGACTTGGTAACGAAATATCTTCACGCTGCAGGCCGTACTGCCCGCGCAGCCGCCAATAAACATAAAGGCAAAAAACATCGCGACAGCAAAAGGGCCCCAGCTATTATAATCTGCCGTCGCAAACCCTGTTCCAGTGATCACGGAGATAGAGTTGAACGCGGCCAGGCGCAGGCCTTCGAAGCGCTCGACCTCGGTGGTGATCCACAGAAACATTGTGATGACCGCAATAAGGATTGCAACAACAGAGAGAAAGGCGCGCATTTGCGGGTCCATAACTGCACCGCGAAAATTACCACGCCCCGCCATAAGATACATGCCAAAGGGCATTGCGCCCGCCATCATAAAGGCGATGCAGACAAGGTCTGCGCCATTATCGCGAAAGCCGCCCATAGAGGCATCTGATGTTGAATAGCCGCCCGTTGCAATCGTGGTCATGGCGTGGGCCACGGCGTCAAACCCATTCATCCCCGTCCAAACATAACCCAGCGCGCACAGAAAGGTCAGCGCGACATAAATATAGCCAATGCCCGCGGCAATGCTGGCGGCTTTAGGCAGGATTTTCTCGCCCATATCTGAGCTCTCAAGTCTAAAGAGCTGCATCCCGCCAACTTTTAGCATGGGCAAGACGGCCATGGCGGTCACAATAATACCCACGCCGCCAATCCATTGCAGCATAGCCCGCCATAGCAATACGCCTTTGGGCATATCATCCAGCCCGGTAAATACTGTGCTGCCTGTTGTCGTAATCCCGCTAACGGCTTCAAACAGGGCGTCCAGCCCTGTTACGCCAATCGGGGAGAGGCGCAGCGGCAAGGCCGCAAAAAGCGAAAGCGCAATCCAGCTAAATGTCGTTAAAACAAATGCCCCGCGCGCGCGAAGATGCGGGTGCGGGCTATAGGAGGCCAGCGCCATGACGCCGCCAAATAATGTGGTGAAAATGCCGGAAATCGCAAAAGCCTGCCAGCTATTATCTTTATAAACCAGATCAACGCCCATCGGAATAAACATAGCCATGCCCAAACCTGCAATGAGCAGGCCGATAACAAAAAAGACGGGGCGCATATCTGGCATAAAGCCAGTTAACCTGCCTTGCCTCTATCTGGCAAGCGTTTGGAGGCGATCATTGTTTGTAAATTACGCCGCCTTTCATGACAAAATCAACGTC
>CALKXN010000049.1 GCA_938003555.1 uncultured Robiginitomaculum sp.
GGCGCGGAAGAAACACCGGGCGAAACATTCTTGTTCCAAGGGCGTACTTATAAAGCCTATCGCGGTATGGGTAGCGTCGGCGCCATGGCGCGCGGCTCTGCGGATCGTTATTTCCAAAAAGAAGTCACTGACGCGATGAAGCTTGTGCCAGAGGGTATTGAAGGCCGCGTTGGCTATAAAGGCCCCGCTGCGCCAATCTTGCATCAATTGCTTGGCGGCGTTCGCGCATCCATGGGCTATACAGGCTCCAAAACAATTGCAGACTTCCACAAAAATGCGCTGTTCGTTCGCATTACAAATGCGGGCCTGCGCGAAAGTCATGTTCATGACGTCGCCATTGCGCGCGAATCCCCAAATTACACCCAAGGTTAATTATGTCCCACCCTTCGATCACTCCCATGCTCATTCAAGTGAACGTGTCGCTCAATGTCCTGATCACTGCAGCATTTACGAAGGTGCTGACGTGAAACTTGCAGGGCGTATTGCGGCTGCAATTGAAGTCTTAAAGGACATTACGCGAAATCATACGCCGGCAACGGATGCGCTACGCGATTGGGGAAAAGCCAACCGCTATGCAGGGTCTAAAGACCGCAGCTTTATCGGTAATGTCGTCCATGACGCGTTGCGCCGTAAAAGCTCGATCTCATTTATGATGGGCGATGACAGTCCGCGTTCTATCGTGCTCGGCACGTTAGTTCATAATTGGGGGAAAACGATTGAGGATTTAGACGCCGCATTTGACGGTGATAAATTTGCGCCAAAGGCGTTATCTCCTTTTGAGCGTGACGCGCTGACGTCACCGCAAAATCTGGCGGGAGCCGATGATTGGATCAAGGCCGACGTTGCGGAATGGCTGTGGCCAGCCTTTGAGAATAATTTTGACGATGAAGCGGTCGAGGAGGGGCAGGCACTGTCTGTTCGCGCGCCGCTGGATTTACGCGTGAATACGCTCAAGACAACGCGTGATGAAATGCTAGCCGCATTCACTGCGCAGGGCGCAGTTGTCACGCCTATCGCGCAAACGGGTTTGCGGATAAGCGTCGATGGCCCCGAGGGGCGCTTGCCGAATATTCAAATTGAAAAAGAATACCAGCTCGGCCAAGTTGAAATTCAGGATGAGGCCAGTCAGATTGCATCGCGCATGATTGATCCGCAGCCCGGTGAAGTCGTGCTTGATCTCTGCGCGGGTGGCGGCGGTAAAACGCTGGCTTTGGCTGCGCTCATGAAAAATGAAGGGCAGCTTCACGCATTTGATTTAGACAAACGCCGCTTGTCGCCGATCTACCAACGCATAGCGCGGGCGGGGGCGACGAATATTACGGTTCACGTTCCAGGTGAAAATACGCTTGGAGCCCTTAAAGGCAAAGTTGATCGGGTTGTTGTCGATGCGCCGTGTAGCGGGGCCGGGACATGGCGTCGTAAACCCGACGCGAAATGGCGTCTCTCAGAGGATTCGCTTGATTTGCGAATGCGTGAGCAGGCGAAAGTTATCCGCGAGGCGGCTGAGTATGTGAAGCCGGGCGGCTATCTGATCTATATGACATGCTCTGTAATTGCCGATGAAAACGAAGCGCAAGTTTATAAATTTATCGAAGAAAATGAAGCGTTTAAATTGATAAGCGCAGGTGAATTATGGGAAGACGTTTTCGGCACAGACGGTGCAAAACCGTGGTCGGCTGATGGCTGCTCTGTCACTTTATCTCCGGCTTCAACTGGTACAGACGGGTTCTTCTTCTCAATTATGGAATATATGCCCCAAGATAACTAGCGGGCAGAAAAGCAATAAACAGGACACTTTATGAGCACTTTGCAGGACGAGCTACGCGATCATCACGAACGCGCGCTGATTATTGATTTCGGGTCTCAAGTTACGCAGCTCATCGCGCGGCGCCTCCGTGAGAGCGGCGTTTACTGCGAAGTTCACCCCTATAACAAAGTCGATGCCGCTTTCCTTGATGCCTATGACCCGCGCGCGATTGTCTTGTCTGGCGGGCCGAGCAGCGTTGCAGCCGCCAAAAGCCCGCGAGCAGATGAGCATGTTTTTGACTTTGGCGTTCCTGTTCTAGGCATATGCTATGGACAGCAAACCATGTGTCAGCAACTCGGCGGTAAAGTCGAGGCCGGGCATGACGGAGAATTTGGCCGCGCGGATATTGAAATTGTTGGCGATAACCCTTTGTTTGAGGGAATTAGCCAAGCCAGCTCTACACAGCGCGTTTGGATGAGCCACGGCGACCGTGTTACGAAATTACCCAAAGGCTTTGAAATTATTGCAAAATCTGAAGGCGCGCCGTTAGCCGCGACCGCCGATGAGGCCCGTCGTTTCTATGGCGTTCAGTTCCATCCGGAAGTCGTGCATACACCTATGGGCGCGGACATGCTGCGTAACTTCACCCACAATATTGCGGGAATGAAGGGCGACTGGACGATGAAGGCCTTTCGCGAAGAAGCGATTGCCAAGGTGCGAGAGCAGGTTGGAGACGGTAAAGTTATATGTGGCCTCTCCGGCGGTGTAGATAGCTCTGTTGTGGCGGTTCTCCTCCATGAGGCAATTGGTGATCAACTGACCTGTGTTTATGTTGATACGGGCATGATGCGTAAAGGCGAGTCAGAGCAAGTTATTTCTTTGTTTTCAAAGCATTACAATATGAACCTTATCCATGTTGATGCCGGAAATGAGTTTCTTGGTTTGCTTGAAGGCGTGGATGATCCGGAGCGCAAGCGCAAGATCATTGGCGGGACATTCATCGACATTTTTGAGCGTGAAGCCAAAAAAGTCGGCGGCGCGAAATTCCTCGCCCAAGGGACATTATACCCTGATGTAATCGAGTCCGTTTCTTTTGATGGCGGGCCAAGCGTCACGATTAAGTCTCATCATAATGTCGGCGGCTTGCCAGAACGCATGGATATGAAACTGGTTGAGCCGCTACGTGAGCTTTTCAAAGACGAAGTGCGCGCGCTGGGCCAAGAGCTTGGGTTGCACAAAGACTTTGTTGAACGCCACCCATTCCCAGGCCCGGGCCTTGCTATTCGCTGCCCCGGCGTGATTACGGGTGAGAAATTGGACGCGCTACGTGAGGCGGACGCTATATATCTGGATGAAATTAGAAAAGCAGGGCTTTACAATGAGATATGGCAAGCTTTTGCAGTGATTTTACCTGTGAAAACCGTTGGCGTTATGGGCGATGGTCGCACATATGATCATGTCCTTGCTCTTCGCGCGGTAACCTCAACGGACGGCATGACCGCTGATTACTACCCCTTTGAGCATGATTTCCTTGCCCGCACGGCAACGCGCATCATCAACGAAGTGCGCGGC
>CALKXN010000050.1 GCA_938003555.1 uncultured Robiginitomaculum sp.
AATCTCGTGGGCCCATGCAGGGGTAGATACACCCAGAAGCACGAGACCAAGGCTTAGAGATAATTTTTTCATATATGCATAGTGGACCTATACCGCATGTGAGTCAAAATTCTACTTCGCGGCAATAATCTTCTTGTAAAACGCCACACTATCGCGCTGAAAGGCGGCCTTCGTAAAAGTCGCTTCATAAGTCTCAGTGCCGCCTTTAACCAATGTCTCGGCAAGGCCTGTTTCATTGATCACGCGCGACAGCGCATCACGCAGAGCGTCGACATCGTCTTTGGGAATGAGCAGGCCATTGACATCGTCTTTGACATAAGCGGCAGGGCCAACAGCGTCAGCGGCGACAATAGGGCGCGCGGCGGCCCAGCTATCGACGGTGACCGTGCCGAACGGCTCGTAGCGCGAGGGAAAGGCAACAACGTCGCACGCCGCAAGCAGCGCGCCGCGATCATTACGCCACCCCAGAAAACGGACCCGATGATCCAACCCCAGCGCGGTGCATTGCGCCTTGAGCTCGTCTTCAATCGGGCCATCACCCGCAATCCAAACATAAAGCCCATCAATTTGCGCTGTTGCCTCTAGTAATGTGTCGAGGCCTTTTTTCCAATGCAGGCGCGCCAGCGCTAAGGCAACAGGCGCGTCTTTGGGCGTGTCCAGCGAAGCGCGATCCGTTGGCGCAGCGCCTTCGAAATCCGCCATAGTATGAACTAATCCAACATGTTCGTCAGCGACGCCTTGCTCGCGGATATGGCGGCACAAATCAATCGACAGGCCGATATGCCATTTGCAATTCTTAAAGCGCTCTAATTTATAATATCCGCCATACCAACCAATGGAAATATCGCGGTGCGAGGCCGGCGCAAATTGCCCTGCACGTCCCATCCAATATTCAATCACGTCAGGTTTAAAATCTGCGATCATTTTTTTAATCGCGCGGCGTGTTGGAAAAGGCCACGCATTTTTAAAGCTGGCTGTCGCGGTTTCAATCCCGGCCTCTTTGAACGCGGCAAGGCGAAAACTATTATTGTCGCGCGTCACCACGGCCTGCTCAATGTCAGGACGCTCTTGAAGCGCTAAGACCGATTCCAGCATGATGTTTTCTGCGCCGCCTTCTGCGGCTCCGGCCATGACATGTAAGATGCGCATATATGCTCCAATATTCGTTACAGGCGGCATAAGCGAGCCCGCCGATTTTCGCAAGACATGGCGCGCCATGCGCGCTAATTAAGGATATGGATAAAACAGAGCATCACGGCAGCTGTCATTGCGGCGCAGTTCAGTTTGAATTTCGCGCGCCTGCCGATGCGCCCGTGACCGTTTGCAATTGTTCAATTTGTAACATGAGCGGATATTTGCACATCTTTGTCCCCAAGGCGGATTTAGACTTTACGCGCGGGCAAGATCAGCTGACGCAATATCGATTCGGAACGCAGCGCGCCGTGCATATGTTTTGCAAAATTTGCGGGATAAAGCCGCTCTATCAACCGCGCAGTCATCCGGATCAATGGAGCGTGAATTTGCACTGCGTGATATCCGGCACGCTCACGCCCAAAACGCGCATCGCTTTTGATGGTCAGAATTGGGAGCAGTCAATTGAAGAGTTAAGGGCGAAAACTAGCTAATTTGCTTTCGCATTTCAGCGATCTCTAATTTGAGCTCCTTAAGCGCGATAATCATATCTTCGCGTTCTTCCTCGGCCTCCGCTTCATATTCGCTTTGCATCGCGTCAACGATAACCGCAATCATGAGATTTAAAACCGTAAAGCTATTGACCGCGATATAGATCACGAAAAAAGCGCGGGCAAAGGGGGCGTGGGGGATCACCTGCGCGGCAATGTCTGGCCAACCTTCCAGCGTGAGCACCATAAAGAGCGTAAAAACACTATCATGCAATGTCCCGAACATTTCGGGGGCGATATCCCCAAACAAACGCGTGCCGATAACGGCGAAGATAAACATCATCATCAACATGACCATCAAGACACTGCCAATGCCCGGTAGCGCGCGCAAGAAGCTTTCCACCACGATGCGCATGGATTTAACTTGGGTGACAAGGCGTAGCGTGCGCAAAATCCGTAGCGCGCGCAAAACAGATAGGGGGTAAGCTGGGCCAATCGCGCTAAGAACAACAACAATCAGATCAAAAACATTCCATCCACTTTTGAAGAACTTTCCGCCTGTTGCATATAATTTGACGGCGATCTCTAGGATGAATATTGCGACGATAAACCCGTCAATGCGCATCAAGATATTGAGTTTACCGCCATCTTTGTTCAGATCATATTTATACGTCAGAAGGCCCAACACGATCGCATTTAAAAGAATGAGCACGGTAATAAATATCTCGAACCGTTTGCCATAGAGCGCGGTGGTGAGTTTTTCGCGGTGCCCCATGCGCGGCGCATCCGGCTGCTCCGTCACCTCAGGTAAAATAGTGTCAATTGCGCTCATGACTTCACTCATAGAAAAATTTGCCAAATATGACGTTAACAGCGCCGCAGCTTGCGAAAGCGGCGCGAAGCCCCTAACTCCCCTCTATGGCTATCACCGAAAATAAAGCGCTCGCGGCGCTATCCACCATTCGCACCCCCAAGGGAGATCGCGACATTGTCGCGGCGGGGCGGTTGACCGATTTGCAATTTAGCGCAGACACCGTCACAGCCGTGATTGGCATTGACCCGCGCGAAGCGCAGGACTTTCTGCCCGTTCAAGAGGCCGCGCAGGCCGCGCTCGCCGCGCTTGAAGGCGTGTCCCAAGCGCGCGTTATTTTGACGGCGCATAAATCTGCCCCCTCCCCCAAAGCTCCGGCGCAAAAACCCAGCCCGCATCAAGCGCGGCGCCCCGAAGGCTATCAAGGCGACAGTGAGATTGACGCCGTCATCGCCATATCCAGCGCCAAAGGCGGCGTAGGGAAAAGCACGGTTGCAGTGAATTTGGCGGCAGCTTTGACGAAAATGGGCAAAACTGTTGGAGTACTGGATGCCGATATTCACGGGCCCAGCGCCCCTCGCCTTTTAGGCTTGCTGGGCAAACAAGCCGGAACAATCTCGGCCCATGATCGTAAATTGATTAAGCCCTTTGAGGCCTATGGTATCAAAGCCATGTCGATCGGGTTTTTAACCGATGATGACGGGCCGGTTGTCTGGCGCGGGCCAATGGTGCAGGGTGCAATTTCGCGCATGCTCTGGGATACATATTGGGGCAAGCTGGATTATTTACTGATTGATATGCCGCCCGGCACAGGCGACGCGCAGCTTGGATTAGCGCAAGATATCAAACCCGCCGCGGCCGTCATCATAACAACGCCGCAAGACCTCGCTTTGGCCGATGCCCGTAAAGGCGCGCGCATGTTTGAGAAAGTTAACATTAAGCTTGCCGGGCTAATTGAAAATATGAATCAATTTGTCTGCAGCGATTGCGGCAGCGCGCATGATATTTTCGGTAAATCCATGGGGCAAGCCGAAGCCGATACATTAGCCATTCCCTATCTGGGCAGCGCGCCCTTATCGATGGCGGTTCGGGAAAGCTGTGACCAGGGCAAACCCATTGCGCTGGAGGATAGCGTGGAGGCACAAATATTTATGGATTTGGCGCAAAAGATGAGCGCAGCGCTTTAAATTAAGTGTCTGGCTCTTCGCCTATAGCAGGCGTCTCAATGCGCTTTGCATCAGCAAAATCAATATCGATATCGACAGGCTTGGTCAGCTCAGGTTTCAGGATACCCCAGACCGGATCAGCGGCAGGTTTATCTTTTTTCACTTCGGCTTTTAGCTTGCGAGTCTCTTCTTCAAAATCGATGGAATAATCATCATCACATGTTGAAAAATTCAGACCTTTCGCGCGGCCTTCGCCCCGCAAGGCGCCGAGCGATCCGGCGCGGTCGCGCATTTGCGTATCCGTAAGTTTCTCGTCAAATTGATCACAGGAAGATTGCGCCAGCGCAGACGGGGCCAGCGCCAAACATGACACGCCAAGCATAAAGGTCAGACTTTTCACAGTGATCTCCGTCTTATGTTTTTCCGCGCGACTTTAAAATCCATTCTGCATAAATGAAAAATACACTTGGCCCGTCAAGGAGGTAACGTCGCCACATGCGTTTCGGTTCCTTACATAAACGATAGAGCCATTCGAGGCGCGCGCGCTGCATCCATTTCGGAGACCGCGTTTGATATCCGGCTAGAAAATCCAGAGACGCCCCGACACATAAGCCAAGACCCATGCAGTCCCCGCGTTCTAGCGCCGCTTTGGCAATCATTTCCTGTTGCGGAGACCCCACACAAATAAAGTGATAGCGTGAGGGATTGGCCGCGATGAAATCCGCGCAGGCCTTAACTGCGTCTGGTTTATGACGCAATCCCATGGGCGGCACATGAACTTTAATTTTAGTGAGGCCATATTTTTCAGCCACAACTTTGGCCACATTTTCATTCCCGGCAATGACCGTCATGGGCGTGTCCGCCTCTGCAATCTCTTCGACGATACGCCGCGTTAAATCCGAACCCGGAACCGCGCTTAAAGGAATGCCGACAAATTTTGCCATAAGTTCTAAAATGCGGCTATCGCAGACAGATAACCACGCCGATCCGTAAAGCGGCTTAAAAACGTCCGGCTCGCGGGCAAGGCGCACAATATGGTCAACATTTGGCGTGACAAGATAGCGAAACCCGTGCTCCGCTGTGACCCAAGCTGCCCGCTCAAGCGTTTGATCAGCGGTAAGAGGCTGAAAGCGTGTGCCCAAAAATTCATAAACGCTTGTATTGCGCTTCATGTCTTTGGTTTGAGGTTTGTTCAAACGGCGCGGCTCGCCGGAGCCATTTGAGTCGATAATTTTGCTGTGCGTGTTCATAGCCCGCATTTACAGCAAAGTGCTAAATATTCGGTTTAAATTCAGCCCGCCCTTATGACTCAGATCATTATTCTGGGATTCATAATATTATCCGGATCAAGCGCGGATTTCACTTTGCCCATTAAAGCCAGTTTTACAGGGTCGGCGCGCATATGAAGTTCATCTTTTTTCATCGTGCCAATGCCATGTTCCGCGCTAATGGAGCCGCCCATATCCGTGACCAAATCATGCACGGCCCGCTGAACGTCATCCCATTTGGACAGAAATGTCACCGAGTTCATATTTACGGGGCGAGCGACATTATAGTGGATATTCCCATCGCCCATATGGCCAAATCCAACGGGGCGGCAATCGGGAACCATTGTCTCTAGCAATTTATCCGCGCGCGACAGAAACTCCGGCACATCAGAAACAGCAACGCTAATATCGTGTTTAATTGAGCCGCCATCATGTTTCTGCGCCGCGCTCATATTCTCACGCAGGGACAAGAGTTGCGCGGCTTGGGTTTCACTTTGCGCAATAACAACATCACGGGCAAGGCCGCCCTCAAGAGCGGCGCCCAACAGAGCCATATAGGGCGCGCGCGCCTCATCGTCGTCGCGGCTAAGTTCCCAATCGACTAACGCGTAATAAGGGTGCGGCGCGTCAAAGGGGTCGCGCTGATCGGGAATATATTTGATCACTAAATCCAGAGCGCTGCGCGGCATCACTTCAAACATCGCCAGCGCTGCGCCTTGCGCGCGGCCTAATAATGTAAGCGCCGCGTCCGGGCCGTCCAGCGCGACAAGCGCGCGCAATATTCCGGCAGGCTTTGGAACGAGGCGCAAACTGGCCGCCGTAATAATCCCAAGCGTGCCTTCCGCTCCTAAAAATAGGCGCGATAAATCATAGCCCGTATTATCTTTGCGCAGGCGCGAGAGATCGGAATAGATAGAGCCATCCGCCAATACAGCTTCGACGCCAAGACAGAGTGATTTTGCGCTGCCATATTTTATGACATGAACCCCGCCTGCATTGGTCGACAGATTGCCGCCAATCGTGCAGCTGCCCTGCGCGGCAAGGCTCAGCGGGAATTTAAGCCCCGCGCCCCGCGCCGCATCTTGGACGGCCTGTAAGGTCATGCCGGCCTCGGCAATCAACAACTGGTCTGGCGCGCTGACATCGCGCAGCCTGTTCATTTTACGCAGAGAGAACAGCACTTCGTCTTGAGGCGTAGAGCCGCCTACTAATCCTGTATTTCCGCCTTGGGGCAGGATCGCTAATTTATGGGCCGCGCAGATTTTAACCGCGGCGGCGACCTCTTGGGTCGTGCGGGGCATAACCATTAAAGGCGTTGTGCCAAAAAACTTATCGCGCCATTCGGAAAGCCACGGCGCAATACGCTCTTGATCTTCCGTCCAAATTTCTGGCGCAAGATTTTCTTTTAACGCCTTAAGTCCGTTGTGATTCACGGCGTAAATTCGCCGGATAGCGCGTTTCTTAATTCAGCCTCTGAGATGTCCCCTTCACGCAAAACCGTCATTTCGTCACGGATGATACGGACAATCGTTGACGGCTTTGCCGGCGCAAGTGTTCCGCCATCAACGATAAAGCGTAAATCTTCCCCCAAGCTTTTTTCCACTTCATGGGCGCTCATGGCTTCGGTCTCTCCAGAGAGATTTGCGCTGGTCAGGGCAAGGGGCAAGTGAACGGACAAATCTGACAACATCTCAATAAAGGGCGCATCGGGACGGCGCAAAGCAATCGTATCATCCGGCCCATAAACATGGGGCGCGAGACGAAAAACACTTAGCGCGGGCATAACAAGGGTGAGCGGGCCGGGCCAAAACACCTCCATCAAGTGCCGGGCCAGCGGACTGACATCGGCATAGCTGTCCGCCGCATGTTTATGGGCAAGGCATAAAGGCAGAGGTTTATCTAAACTGCGGCTTTTAAGTTTATAGAGTTTATCTAGGGCGTCGGGATCATCCGCGCGGGCCGCAACACCGTAAACCGTTTCGGTTGGAAAGGCGATCATGTCGCCATTATACAGCCCCTTAAGCGCGAGCGTCACGCCATCGGCATTTAATGGCAAAAATTGTGACATATTTTCCCTTTAGACGTTTGGATGGCCAAGCTTAGCCCTCATTAAACTCTGTCTCGATCACAATCTCGACATCGTCCCCGATACCAAAGCTGATTAAATGAGTCATGTTAAAACTACTGCGCTTTATCGTGGTTCGCGCTGAAAATCCTAATGTCTGGCCCGGCTTTCCAAAAGATCTTCCCGCACCGTAAAACTGCGTCTTTAACGTCACAGGCTTTGTCACCCCGCGAAAAGTTAAGTCGCCGGTCATTAAGGCCGTATTGTCTCCGGTTTTGGTGATCTCAGTGGAGACGAATGTAATCTCGGGGTAGTTTTCCGCGTCAAAATACTTTCGGTCCATGGCAATGGTTTTATCAAAATCTGGTAGCCCTGTGCTGACGCTGGCCGGATCAATCGTGATATATACCGCGCTATTTTCCGGCGTATTCGGGTCAAAGTTAAGCGTTCCTGTCGTTTTATCAAACCGCGCCGTATAGCGCGACAAACCCGCATGGCTGAGGGACCACGTAACGGATGTATGGGTCGGATCTAGCGTATAATTACCCGCAGGGGCGGCGCTGGGCGTGGTTTGGGGCGGCGTCGCGCAGGCCGATATGGCAATTATAGCGCCCGCCAAAGCCGCGGCGCGGCGTAAATATTGCGCAAAAGACATGTGAAAACCCTTTTAATAATTACATGCAGCGGTATAGGACAAAGTCTGCGCTACGCCTATGAGGCGAATTAGCGGTCACGTCATTAAGGTCTATGCAGGCCATGTCATAAATTGAGGGCAAATTTAAATGGCAAAGTCAAAGACCAAAAAGGAGAGCCCGAGCGGGGCTCCCGGAAAAGAAAAGAAGAAAGCCACGCTAGCCTCAGAGCTACGCTTTTATGGTCTGTTTCTTCTAGCCTATTTCGCTTTCATTACCTTCGCCTATGGCCAGTATCGCATTCCATCTGAGTCCATGCAGCCGACACTCGAGGTCGGCGACCGCCTTTATGTGTCAAAATTTGCCTATGGCTATAGCCGTCATGACCTTCCCTTTGGCGGGAAAATGAAATTTTTAGGCGATGGCGTGATTAATGCGTCCTTGCCCGAGCGCGGTGATGTTGTTGTCTTTCGTAATCCAAAATCTGGCATTGTCATGATCAAACGCGTCGCCGGTCTGCCCGGGGATGAGATTCAATATCGAAATGGCCGTTTATATATTAATGGCGACCTGATCGCGCGCGAGAAAGTTGAAACCTTGCTCTATCGCGAACACAAAACAGAAGTCGTTGTCGGGGTCACGAAATATACCGAGCAATGGCCCGGTGAAGACAAGACGCATTTTATATATGAGCAAAGCGACCAAGGCGCGAATGATCAGCGCGGCCCTGATATTGTCCCCGAAGGCACGCTTTATTTCATTGGGGATAACCGCGATAATTCAACAGATAGCCGCGCGCCTGGCGGGCCGGGATATGTCCCGATGTCATATGTCATTGGCCGCGCCGAAATGATGGTGCTGTCCCTGAACCGCTGTAAAGAAGAAGAAGGCCTGCGCTGTCCGGGAAGCCGCTGGTTTATGAAGCTCTAAGCTCAACATTTCTTCGCTGCCCCGACCAAAGTTTAAGGCGGGGGAGCGCATCTAACACTTGCCCCTTCGGCGTAGTCTGAATAAGACGCGCTATGGGAATTAAACGACCATTATCAGACCCCAAAGACGTTATCGTCATTGCGCGTCACGGCAAGCCGGCCTTGTCGCGTAAAGTACGCCTGACATGGCGTGAATTTCGCGTGTGGTGGGGTAAATATGATGAAGGCGGCCTCGCTGAGGTTCAAAAAATGCCCCCGAAAATTCAGGCCCTTGCGCAGGACGCGGATATATTAATCTCCAGTCCGCTGCGCCGCG
>CALKXN010000051.1 GCA_938003555.1 uncultured Robiginitomaculum sp.
GAGAGTCTATTGCGCATTTAAATTGCCTTGTCGCGCGCGGCTTGATGAAACGCCGTTATAATGACTCCGGGCAATATACCTATCAGCGGCGCAAGAGTGCTGCGTAATTTTGGAGACTGTGATGAAAACAATTCTGATTTCAGCAACCGCGGCGGCGGCCTTACTGACGGGGTGTAGCACCACACAAAGTGATGAGCCGCGCGGTATTAAGGCCTTTGAAAATGATGCGCGTCTGGGCGAGCAAACCAACCGCATTTGCTTTGGCGCAACGATTGATGGATTTTCAAATGCTCGCCGTGATAGCGTCGTTCTGTCTTCGGGCAGTAAAGATTATCTCGTCACAGTGTCCGGTGCATGTAGATCGCTGCGATACGCCCAAGCGATTGGTCTTGATAATCGCGGCGCAGGCTGCGTTTCACGTCATGATATTCTGATTGTGTCTGAAAATGCCTTTGGCAATGACGCAACGGGCATGGGCCCTGACCGGTGTTTCATCGATGAGATTTACAAATGGGATAAACGCGCGAAATCTAAGACGCTCTCATCGGAAAAAATCGATGAGGTCTATTAACGCGCCGCTTAGAGTTTGCGCAGTTTAAAATGCCCATATTCGCCATCTGCATAGAGCAGTGCATTGGCGTCGCTGACACATATATCCGTAATTAAACCTACAAATACGCCGTGACTAAATCCCGGCAATATATCCATCACGCTGCACTCAAAACTGGCGGCGGCCCCGACAAGCCGGGGAAGACCCGCAGGGCTGCGTGACCAGTCTCCGGTTTTAAACCGGTCTTCCGGTTCATCCATCGCAAAGGCCGTGGAAATATCTGACTGTCCGTGGGCCAGAATATTCACGCAGAATTTTTGGGCCTTTGCAATCGGATCAAAGGCAGAGCCCTCACGATGGACACAGGCCAGCAAGCTTGGCGGTTCAGCCGAGAGCGACGTGACGGCGCTCGCCGTTAGGCCGTAATCCACATCGCCATAATGCGTGGTGATCACTGTGACGGACGCCGCCAATTTGCGCATGCCACCAGAAAATTCATCGAGAGAAACAGTCATATCGTAATATCTTGCCCAAAGTTTTGCCCAAAGGCTAGGCCCTATCTACGCTAGTCGAACGTATCGGGTTTGCTTCGCGTATCAAATTTAGACAGCTCGCTCAGGACAAGCGGAATACCTGTCAGCCCGGTGATGATGCAGAGGGCTAAATTTGGAAGCTCCATGAGGGTATACTCCCAATCTTCAAAATCTAACCCCCGAATAAATTCAACCATGAACAAAACGCAGGCCATCGTCAGCATGATACCGATGGTTAGGCGCAAATACTTTGTAATTGCGCTCACGGGGTAATGGCCGGGACGGGAAGAGGTGTCGGCTCTTCTTCAAGAATAATTGCGCACGCCATCATACTACGTGGGTAATAAATCGCCGCCGTCATCGTGAATAATACGAGGACGCCGCAAAACAGAGCTGCTGATTTTCTAAAGTGCATAGTCTATATTAGCGCCGAAAAGCGGATTTGTCGATAGCGGCGCTAGGCGCGCAAAAACATTTCAAAGGCTGCATTGCTGCTTTCATTCGTCATGGGATAGCCCGTGCTTTTTAATGCTGCCTCAAGATCCTCTACATCGCCATTGGGCACTTGAAATCCACACAAAACCTGCCCGATAGCGCTGCCGTGATTGCGATAGTGAAACAGCGAGATATTCCATTTTCCACCAATCGCGGACAGAAAGTCCATAAGCGCGCCGGGGCGCTCGGGAAACTCAAAACGGTATAACGCTTCGGGTTCGTCGCGGCTGGCCCTTCCGCCCACCATATGACGCAAATGCCGTTTGGCCAGGCGGTCATCTGATAAATCCAGCGTGTCATACCCAGCTTCGTCCAGCGCGGTCGTAAGCGTGCGGGCTTCGGCTTCACCGCCGGATAGCTTTAGCCCCACTAAAATGCGCGCCTCGGTCTGATCGTCTGCAAAACGATAATTAAATTCGCTCACCGCGCGGCCATGGAGGAAGGCGACGAAACGCTGAAATGCCCCGCGCTCCTCGGGCAGAGTGGTGGCAAATAACATTTCGCGGTCTGCGCCTAACTCTGCACGTTCAACAATATGGCCGATACGATCAAAATTCACATTTGCGCCCGATACGGTGACGACAATGTCGCCTTCGGGCGCATTGCCTTCGCCAATATCTTTAATCAGGCTGGCTAGGGCCAGCGCCCCTGCGGGTTCGACAACGGTGCGCGTGATTTCAAATATGGCTTTCACGGCCGCGCTAATTTCATCATTCGTGACGGTCACGCAGCGATCAACAACGCGTTCGCAAATTTGGTAGGTTAACGCGCCAATTTGCTTTACCGCCACGCCATCCGCAAAGCCGTCAATCCGCTCCAGCGGTGTCGGTTTGCTATGGGCCAGTGAGGTTTGAAGCGTTGCCGCGCCAACAGGCTCACAGGATATGATGCGCGTGGAGGGGGATTTCGTTTTTGACCACGCCCCAATGCCCGATACTAATCCGCCGCCGCCAACGCAAACATATATGGCGTTTGGCGGGCGCGGGATTTGTTCGAATATTTCTTTAGCCACTGTGCCTTGCCCGGCAATGACCTCGACCTCATCAAAGGGATGAATAAAGACCGCGCCAGATTCTTTGGCATATTCAATGGCTGCATCACAGGCCGCGTCATAACTATCGCCAACCAACCGCGTTTTCGCGCCGCCGGCCTGAACGGCTTCGACTTTAATCGCCGGAGTGGTGACAGGCATAAAAATAAGCGCGCTTGTTTTATAATAGCTGGCCGCCGCCGCCACGCCTTGGGCGTGATTGCCTGCGCTGGCCGCGCAAACGCCGCGCGCGCGGTCACCGTCGCTCATACCTGCAATACGGTTTGTTGCCCCGCGAATTTTAAATGAAAAAACGTCTTGGGTGTCTTCGCGTTTAAGCCAGATTTTACGCCCATATTTCGCAGAGAGTTTCTCGGCAAGTTCTAGCGGCGTGCGCTTCGCGAGCGCATAGACATCAGCGCTGTCGATGCGCGCGCAAAGCTCATTAAGATTAACCGCTGACATAATTTGCAATCCAGTCACCTACGGCTTGAGTTGATAATGAGCCGCCTAAATCTCCGGTGACATGACCGCCTTCCAGCGCGGCCTGAACCGCGCGTTCTATCGCTTCACTCTCAGCGCTCAAGCCAAAGGACAAGCGCAGCATCCAGCTGGCGGATAAAATCATCGCCAGGGGATTGGCTTTGCCTTGCCCAGCAATATCGGGCGCGCTGCCATGAATAGGTTCATACATGCCCATGCTGCCGTCTGATAATGAGGCGGACGGTATGACGCCCATAGAGCCGCAGAGCACGCTAGCCTCATCCGTGAGGATGTCGCCAAACATATTCTCGGTAAGGATGACATCAAAGTCCTGCGCGCGGGTTAGCATATGCATGGTCATGGCATCGACGAGCAAATGCTCCAGCTCAACATCAGGATAAGACTTAGCAACTTCGATTACGGTTTCGCGCCACAGACGCGAGGTTTCTAAAACATTGGATTTATCCACGCTCGTCACTTTTTTGCGGCGCGTAGCAGCCAGATCAAAAGCCTTTATCGCAATCCGTTTTACTTCGGCTTCGCTATAGCGGCACTCATCATAAGCTCCATTTTCATCGCGGCCCTTATCGCCAAAATATATCCCGCCCGTCAGCTCGCGCATGACCACAAAGTCTACGCCTTCTAAACGTTCCCGTTTAAGCGGCGCGCGATCAATTAGGGCAGGGTAGGGCTTACACGGACGAATATTAGCGTAGAGATTTAGGCGTTTTCTTAGCGGTAATAATGACCCCAACTCCGGACGATCTTCGCCCTTGAGGTGGTCCCATTTTGGCCCGCCAACCGCGCCGAGTAATATCGCGCCGGTGCGTTTTGCGCTCTCAAAGCTCTCATCAGGCAAAGGCTTTAACCCCGCATCAATCGCCGCGCCGCCGACAAGGTGCTGTTCGGCGTTGAGGGTGTGGCCAAATTTTGCCGCAACAGCTTCAAGCACAGTCATCGCCGCCGCGCCCACTTCCGGGCCAATGCCATCACCGGGCAGATATGTGAAATTAATGTTCATCGTATTCTTACGTCCCTCATC
>CALKXN010000052.1 GCA_938003555.1 uncultured Robiginitomaculum sp.
GGTGCAACATAAGTTTGACTACCCATATAAGGTGAGGGCTGCACGCTGACACGCGGTGCAGAACTATACTGATTCACAGCGCCACTAGGTGATGCGAGTTTGTAAGTGATCGGAGCAGGACTTGAGCTTCCGGCCCAAGCTTGTCCCGATACGCTTAACGCTAAACCCGCCAGAATCGTAATCGCAGCTCTATGTTGTCTATCACTCGTCATGTCACTCACCTTTTTAAGCCCCAGTCCTTTGCCCGATTGTTACGGGTCATTGGAAACAGTCTATAGACGAACGTTTTTAATAGCCTCTTAGAATACAGGATTAATATCTTCTTATGATGAATGGTGTCTGAGAAGTTAACGCCTATTGAAGTTACAATTTTGTCATCGACGTTGCAAAATTTACGCCAAAATCTGCCATATTTCTGGGGTTTACATAAGAAAATGCAGATAAGTGAATCTAGAGGCTTGCAGCGCCAGACAACTATTGCTAACTCGCGCTCTTCTCGGGCGGGTGGCAGAGTGGTTGAATGCACCAGTCTTGAAAACTGGCATAGGTGAAAGTCTATCGGGGGTTCGAATCCCTCCCCGCCCGCCACTTGGCGGATCCGAGAAAATCATCACTCTCCTTATATATACATGACAAAAATCAATCTTAGAGCTTGATTTTCGTTACGAGACCACTGTATTAACAGGTTAACACAGTAGGACTTAGTGATGATTGATACAGACTCCGAAGCACAACGCCGTAAAACGGATGAAGCCATGCGATTGGAAGACCTGTCCTATGTGATGACTTCGATTGGCGATGCGGTTCAAATGAAGCGTTTTTTGGTAGATCTTTGCACGCCCGCAGAACTGCGTGCCATATCAGAGCGTTGGCATGTCGCTAAACTGCTCGACCAAGGTGAACTATCCTACCGCGAAATAAATGCCCGCACGGGTGTATCTACCACCACGATTGGACGTGTCGCGCGTTTCCTTAAGGAAGAGCCACACAAAGGCTACCGCTCTGTCCTGGATCGTATGAAAGAGACAAAAGGTAAGACATGACAGAACGACTACGCATAGCAGTTCAAAAAAAAGGTCGCCTCGCTGATGATAGCTTCGCCCTGCTTAAAAAATGCGGCCTACGCTTTGCTATTCGCGGGGGCGGCTTGCTCACCCGTGTAAAAAACCTGCCTATCGACTTACTGCTTGTTCGTGATGATGATATCCCGGCATTTGTGTCAACGGGAGCAAGTGACCTTGGCTTTGTTGGTGAGAATGTCCTTGTCGAAGAACAACTGACGACTGAAGGCGGTATTGACGCGCAAATTGACCGGCGGCTTGGTTTCTCACGCTGCAAACTCTCACTGGCGGCGGAAAGTGGTGGAGATATTCTAAGTTCAACCGACCTAAACGGCACCAAAATCGCCACCACTTATCCCGGCGTGCTACGCAAATATCTGGCTGATAATAAGATCAAAGCGACAATCGTTGAGATGAAAGGCGCAGTGGAGCTCGCGCCCAGTATCAATATCGCACAGTCTATTTGTGATCTGGTGTCCTCTGGCGCGACACTTGAAGCCAACGGTTTAGCCGCATTTGAGACAATTTTACAAAGCGAAGCCGTACTCATCAAATCTGCGCGAACGCTCTCACCTGTTAAACAGGATATATATGACAAACTGATCCGCCGTATTGACGGCGTAACGGCGTCATCTGACAGTAAATATATCATGCTCAATGCGCCGCGCGCCGCTTTGGAGGCGATTAGCGCTATCCTACCGGGCGCAGATGCCCCGACAGTGATGTCACTGGCAGGATCGGATGATATGGTCGCCGTTCAGGCCGTTTGCACCGAAAATGTCTTCTGGGAAACATTGGAGCAGCTTAAAGCCGAAGGCGCGCGCGCTATACTTGTCCTCCCGATTGAAAAGATGATGGCTTAGCCATGCGCGTAATAAATTGGTCATCACTGGACGCGGATGCACGCATAGCCGCCCTCACCCGCCCCGCTAGCGGCGAAAATGAAGCGCAGATTAAAGCTGTTCGCGCCATTTTGACTGATGTGAAAGCCCGCGGTGATGAAGCGGTCGCTAAATATACTTTACGCTTTGATGGCGTCGTCCCGAGCGCATTTCGCGTGTCGCAAGATGAGATTGACGCGGCAGAGGCTGCGCTATTAACACAAGATCGCGCCGCAATCGCTATGGCCATATCTAACATCGAAGCTTTCCATGCCTTGCAAAAACCTCGGGACATTGAGCTGGAAACAATGCCGGGCGTGATGTGCCGCCGCGTTGCAAAACCGCTGGGAAGCGTTGGTCTTTATATACCGGGTGGCAGCGCGCCGCTCGTTTCAACTGTGATGATGCTCGCCCTGCCCGCGCGCATAGCAGGCGTTTCGCGCCGCATTGTATTTTCGCCGCCGCAAGCTGATGGTAAAATTAACTCAACTATTCTGGCCGCGGCAAAGCTCTGCGGCGCAACCGAAGTCTATTGCGCGGGCGGCGTACAAGCCGTGGCCGCTATGGCCTATGGCACGCAAAGCTGCGCGGCGGTTTCTAAAATATTTGGCCCGGGCAATAGCTGGGTCGCAGCAGCTAAAGCCCAAGTCGCTCTGCCTGCCTCCGGGCCGGCTATTGATCTGCCTGCAGGCCCAAGTGAAGCGATGGTCGTGGCTGACGCGCAGGCTAATCCTATATTCGTTGCCGCTGACCTGCTCAGTCAGGCTGAGCACGACGCAGAGGCGCAAGTCATTGCTGTTGTGTCATCCCAAGAGGTTGCCGACACGATAAATGAAAGGCTCGCGACCCAGCTTGCTGATTTACCACGCGCGGATATTGCTCAAAAAGCCTTGCATGCAGGCGCTATTATAATTGCTCAACATGAGGATCGTCTTGAGATCATCAACAGTTACGCGCCCGAGCATTTAATTCTTCAGACGCAAGACGCCGCTGAGCTGGCCGAGAGGGTTGATCATGCAGGCTCCATATTTATCGGGCCGTGGACACCTGAGTCTGTCGGTGATTACGCTAGCGGCACAAACCATACACTCCCTACTGCGGGGGCCGCGCGCGCATATTCCGGCGTAAATGTTGAGAGTTTTATGAAATTTACAACGCTGCAAAGCCTAACTGCGGATGGACTGCGCGCCCTTGGCCCTGCGGTTGAGCACCTTGCTCAGCTTGAAGGATTGGACGCGCACAAGCGTGCCGTTAGCCTTCGATTGGAGAGCCTGTCATGAGCAATTGGCCAGACAGTATAGCCCGGCCCGCAATTGCGGCTATGTCGGCCTATAGCGCGCGCGGCGCATCCAGCGGCGCTTTGCACCTTGATGCTAATGAGTCGCCATATGCTCCCCCTCCGATAAAAGGCGCGGCAGACTACAACCGATATCCTGGACAACAGCCCCTTGCGCTGATGGCCCGCCTCGCAGATTTATATGGCGTCCCCGCCAACAACATCATGCTAGGCCGCGGCGCGGATGAAGCGATAGATATTTTGCTGCGTACATTTTGCGATGCAGGTAAAGACAGCGTTCTGATTTGCCCGCCGACATTTGGATATTTCAAAACGGCTGCGCAAATCCAAGGCGCAGATATTATTGAAGTTCCTCTAACTGATGACTTCACATGGGACAGCAAAGCCGTCCTTACGGCTGCGCCGGATGCTAAACTCATCTTCTTATGTTCTCCAAATAATCCGACGGGCAATATTATAGAGGGTGATTTGATTGAGCGGCTTTGTCAGGCCTGCCCAAATAGCCTAATTATTGTCGATGAAGCCTATCAGGAATTTTCAAGCACTGAAGGCTATGTAAGCAAGCTTGAAGACTATCGCAATCTGGTCATTACACGCACGTTGTCCAAAGCTTACGGCCTTGCAGGTGTTCGCGCAGGCGTAGCGATCGCGCATTCTGATATTATCGCATTAATGCGAAAAGTTTTGCCGCCCTACCCCATTCCGCGCCCTGTTGAGCGCGCCGTGATGGCTGCATTGTCACCTGCGGCGATGTCATTGCATAATGCGCGGCTTTCTGAGCTATTATCAGAGCGTTCGCGTTTAGCGGAGGGTATGGTGAAGTCTGAATTTGTTCGGCACATATTGCCGAGCGAAGCTAATTTTCTCGCTTTCCTGACCCATGAGCCCGAGTCCATGCTGCGCGCGCTAAATAAGCGTAATGTAAAAATTCGCGATTTCAGATCCAAACTGCCCGGGCTATTTCGCATTACTGTCGGCTTGCCAGACGAAAACACGATAGCGCTCGCCGCATTTGGCGTGGGCCAAAACGAAGTGAAACCGCAACGCGTGGCCGAGGTGCAACGCACCACGAAAGAGACCGACATATCTATCCGCGTTAATTTGGACGAAACTGCGCCGATTGACATTGATACAGGTCTTGGGTTTTTCGACCACATGCTTGAAGCGCTTGCCAAACATGGCGGCTTTTCTCTGCGCTTAAAATGCGCAGGTGATCTGCATATTGACGCGCACCATACAGTCGAAGACTGCGCGCTGGCACTTGGCTTGGCGCTGAAAACCGCGCTGGGTGATAAGGCCGGAATTGGCCGTTTTGGATTTGTAATGCCAATGGATGAAACGCAGGCACGCGTCGCGATTGACCTGTCTGGCCGGGCGTCTATGACATTTAAGGGCGCGTTCCCATCTGATCATGTTGGCGACTTCCCTGCTGAAATGTGCCCCCATTTCTTTGAAAGCCTTGCGCAGACTTTGGGCGCGGCCATTCAAATTGATGTTGAAGGCGATAATACCCACCACATTATTGAAGCGAGTTTCAAAGGCGTGGCCCGCGCTTTACGTCCGGCAATCTCACGCAGTTATGGTGACGCTGTGCCCTCGACTAAGGGCGTATTGTAATGGACATCGCAATTGTCGATACGGGCTGCGCTAATCTTGCGTCAGTCGGTTTTGCTTTTGATCGACTCGGCGCGGCGTTTAAGGTTACGCGCGATGCCGATGAGATTTACAGCGCGCCGCGCGTGCTGATCCCCGGCGTCGGCGCTGCGCCCTATGCCATGACGACATTGAGAAACGCACAGCTTGTTCCCGTTCTACAAAATCTGACCCAGCCCGTCATGGGCATATGCCTCGGAATGCAGTTGATATTTGATCAATCGCTTGAAGGCGGAGAGATCGTGCCATGCCTTGGCATGGTGGATGGCAGCGTCGAGCTGCTTGATACAGACGCCCTGCCCAGCCCGCATATGGGCTGGAACCAACTGGAAAACCTATCCGATGATCCGCTGCTAAGCGGCATATCAGCCGGTGACTATGCCTATTTTGTGCATAGCTACGCTGCGCCTCTTAGCGAATATACACTGGCGAGAAGTACATATGGACAGAGCTTCTCCGCCATTGTGCGGCAAGGCAATGTCTATGGTTGCCAATTTCACCCTGAGCGCTCTAGCGCGACAGGAGCAAAAATACTCAAGAATTTTTTAGAGATCGCGGCATGATATTTCCAGCCATAGATTTAATGGATGGCGGATGCGTCCGTCTGTTCAAAGGTGATTTTGATCTCCGTACTAATTATGACGGTAATCCCGAAGATGTCGCTGCGGGCTTTGCACGCGACGGCGCGCAGTGGATTCACATTGTTGATCTGGACGGTGCAAAGAATGAGAGCGCCGCGCAAACCGATCTAATTGTGTCCATCGCTAAGTCTGTAAAGATCAAGATTCAGACAGGCGGCGGCATCAGAACCGCAACGCAAATTAAATCCTTACTCGATGGCGGCGTTTCACGCGTCGTCATTGGATCGCTAGCCGTAACGCAACCCGACATTATTAAGGCATGGATGGATGAATTTGGCGCGAGCAAGTTCTGCCTCGCTTTTGAT
>CALKXN010000053.1 GCA_938003555.1 uncultured Robiginitomaculum sp.
TTATTATAGAGATAACCAGACATTTTACCGAACCAGTAATAGAAACCGCAGAAGATACCAAAGACAGCGCCCATAGACAGCACGTAATGGAAATGCGCGACCACATAATATGTATCGTGAAGCGCGGTATCAACACCCGCATTTGCAAGCATGACGCCTGTTACGCCGCCAACAACAAAGAGGAAGATAAAGGCAATTGCCCACATCATCGGAATAGCAAAGGTGATTGACCCGCCCCACATTGTGGCCAGCCAAGAGAAGATTTTAATCCCCGTCGGCACCGCAATCACAAGCGTCGCCACCATGAAGTAAAGCTTGAGGTCAACGTCCATACCTACGGTGTACATATGATGCGCCCAAACCACGAAGCCGACGACGCCGATAGAGACCATCGCATAGGCCATGCCGAGATAGCCAAAGATAGGCTTACGACTAAATGTTGAGACAACATGAGAGACAATACCAAAGGCGGGCAAGATCATGATGTACACTTCGGGATGACCAAAGAACCAGAAGAGATGCTGGAACATTTCTGGGTCGCCGCCCATGGCCGGATTAAAGAAGCCTGTGCCCGCATTGCGATCAAAGAACAACATAAACAAAGCCGCAGCCAGAACCGGCAGAGCCAGAAGAAGCAAGAAGGCCGTAACAAGCATAGACCACGCAAAGAGCGGCATTTTATGCATTGTCATGCCCGGCGCGCGCATGTTCAGGATTGTCGTAATGAAGTTAATCGCGCCAAAAATAGACGAGAAACCCGCAGCCAAAAGACCCATAATAATCAAGTCAAAGGCAGGGCCATTATGGCCCGTCGTCGAGAGCGGTGGATACATCACCCAGCCTCCGCCAAAGCCATTATCTTGACCGACCCCCGGCACAAAGAAACTGGCCAATAACAGGATAAGCGCAACAGGCAAAAGCCAGAACGACAGATTATTCATACGCGGGAAGGCCATATCCGGCGCGCCAATCATGAGCGGCACAAACCAGTTCCCAAAGCCGCCAATCAAGGCGGGCATGACCATAAAGAAGATCATGATCAGGCCATGCATAGAGACGAACACATTATATGTGTGATAATTTGTAAAAACATCAATCCCAGGCTCATTGAGCTCAAGACGCATCATGAAAGACAGGAAACCGCCAATCAGGCCCGCAAACATCCCGAACCACAAATATAGCGTTCCGATATCTTTGTGATTTGTTGAATAAAACCAGCGCTGAAAAAATGCAGGTTTGCCATCATCGTGATGACCGTCAGCTTCAGGGTAAAGAGCTACCATCGTCTATCTCCTAATTCCCGCCGGTAACGGCAGGGACAAGCGCGGCATCCTGATTGGACGCAGGCGCTTGTGCATATTCTGGGTTACGGGTTTTCACCCAAGCAATAAATTCATCTTCGGGGACGACGCGAATTTCAATCGGCATGAAGGCATGCTCACGTCCGCAAATTTCACTGCACTGTCCGTAATATGTTCCGACGCGGTCAACTTTGAACCATGTCTCATTGATACGGCCAGGAACGGCGTCAATTTTGACAGCAAAACTTGGCATCGCAAAAGCATGAATGACGTCAGATGCCGTCACAAGGACACGAATTTTTTGCCCCGCAGGAACAACCAAGGCTTCATCAGCAGCCAAGAGATATGGCACGCCTTTGGCTGCAGCGTCTTCTTTGGACAACATGGATGATGTGAAATCAAAATCACCGTGATCCGGATAAACATATGTCCAGTTCCACTGATTACCGACAACTTTAACCGTCATCGTCACATCATCAGGAATGACATCTTGATTATAGAGCGGCTTTGTCGCCACGGCGATCAAGAACAGAACAATCGCAACCGGAGCCGCCGTCCAAACAACTTCGAGAAGCGTGTTGTGGCTTGTACGCGACGGGACAGGATTAGCTTTTTTGTTAAAGCGAACCATGATGTACAGGAGCAAGGCCGTGACCAGTACAACGATCGCCGTAATGATCCACATAACGATATTATGCAGGCTGCGCAGATCATTTGCATTATCGGTAACGCCTTCCTGAAGGTATAACGCACCTTCAGTCGGTTTACCGACATCCGCGAGCGCAGAATCAAGTCCGAAATATGACGCGCCAGAGAGGGCGGCGACGGTCAGGGCGCTTAGCGCTAACCCTTTGAAAATAAACGATGGGCGCATTGAATGCTCATCCTTCCATAACGTGAAAGCGGCGCTATGGCCGCAATTGGCTGCGTTATAGCGCCAAGGTAACGAAAAAGACAGAGAAGAATCCCAGCGCGGATTGTCGCATTAGCCGCTAAAATGTACCCCAACGGATAGCGCTTTAATTGTCACGGGCCAGACACATAGCAGGCAGGTCAACACCCCATGAATTGGGCGCCGCCGTCTAACAGCGAGCCGCGCCGCCGAAATATGTGGTGATAACGCAGCGGCCACGCTTTAAGCCGAACTCAATTTGGATGTTTCGCTGCTTTAAGCGGGAGTATTGCGGCGCCCTCACCCCACTTGCGTCATCCGGTGCGCCGGTTCGACTCTGGCGTGACCAGAAGATTCGCTTTGCTTCGGGTAAATGAGCTGCTGTTTCATCACGTATTTTAGACACTGGGTTTATTGCGCAACAGATATCCATATTGTGGCCGCGCCAAAGGAGTCGTTTAAAACTATCCCTGATTTAAACGGGGATATATATTGCGGCTGGCCTCTTTTTCATGACCCTCTCTGCGACGGCTTAGCCCTGCCATACCCCGCTCATCCCTGCGCAGGCAGGGATCTATTCCGTGATCCGTAACATATGTAAGTGCGCGTAATTTCCGCTCCTATCGAAAGATATGCTCGTGCGGCGGCGCAGCAGCTTTGCAAAAGATCCCTGCCACAGTTTACCCTCGCGGAGGCGGGGGCAGGGATGAGCGGGAGGGGAGTTTAGCGCTTCAAAAACAAGGATATAGTTTTTTTACGCCGTGTCTTTCAAAGCTGCCCTATATTGCAACTGTCCTTATCTCACAGGGCAGGCAAGCGATCGTTGGCTGGCTGGAGATAGGGCGGTATGGAGTAAGGCTTGGTAAAACGTATCAAGTGGAGCTTCGCGAGCGAGAGCTAAAGGGACCAAAACTCCCCGGTGGCCGTTCGCAGCAATATCGCCGTGCGGTGGTTCACGTTGCCCTTGGGTAAATGAACCTCTCACGCGTCTTTGGGTGTGTGAGGTAATTGAGAACGAAACACTTAACCTCCGGTACTTTTCCGGTTCTAAATTGCCCGCACGGACGCCCTACTTTTTAAAGATTATAGGAATTAAAATGAAAGATTGAGACAGATAAGCCCCCATCCCCGGTAAATAGGGGAAAATTTCCGTATCAAGAAAGTTCAACCTTCTCCCACTTGCGGGGGACGCGGGCGAACGTCGTGAGGGCATGGGCGGCGAGAGCCCGTATCTATCCTCATCCGGCTGTCACCATCCGTTCCGGCTAGCCCGGCCCGCTATGATTCGGGCGGCTATTGGCAATTGCGCGGTCCCCGACAAAGGGATTGCCCGCGCGCTCTGCGCCGAATGTGCTCATCGGGCCATGGCCGGGAATAAAACGCATATCTGCGCCGAGCGGCCAGAGTTTCTGCGTGATACTGTCGAGCAAATCTTGATGATTGCTCTTTGGAAAATCTGTGCGCCCAATAGAGCCTTGAAAGAGCACATCACCCACAAATGCGATTTTTATATCTTGATTATAGATCACAACATGACCCGGCGTGTGGCCGGGCGTATGCACGACATTGAACTGCGCCCCGCCAAGACTGAGGGTGTCGCCGTCTTCGAGGTAACGGTCCGGCACGACAGCGCGGCCCATACCCGGATGGCCATATTTTGCCCAGTGATTAGCGATTTCGTCCATCCAAAACTGGTCATCTTTATGCGGGCCAATGACTTTGATGCCGAGGCGCGCGCGCAACTCATCCGCGCCGCCGGCGTGATCGAGATGTCCATGGGTCAACCAAATCTCGGTGATCGTTACGCCTTTCTCTTTGGCGACGTCCAAAAGCTTATCAACCTCCCCGCCTGGGTCGACGAAGACGCCTTCCATGGAATTGCGGTCAAACAGCATAGAGCAGTTTTGCGAGAACGGCGTAACAGGAATGACCTGTAAATCCAAAGCGGGCGGAGTGTGAGGAGGCGTCATAAAATTTCCTTATTCAACGGCTTTTCTAAGTCACAGAGAAACGCCCCGCAATGGGCAGCCCATCATATTTGGGAGCGTTTTCATATAAATTCCCCCTCTGCGCG
>CALKXN010000054.1 GCA_938003555.1 uncultured Robiginitomaculum sp.
TTTGCTGAAACATCAATCGCAACGAGCGTGAATACCGGCGCAGCATCAGAGGACAAAGCGGTGCTGTCCGATGTTGATCCGGTAGCAAAGATAATGCCTTCATTATTGATTGCGGCAAGCGACCCCGATTGATCGACGAGCGCATAAGCGGAGCCACTGCGTCCAGATAGGGTTGCCGCAATTGTTCCGCCATTGTTTATTTCTGTCACGGACGCGCCGCTCTCAATGAGAACCCCTGTCGCAAACACATCATTAGGATCAAGAGGGTTATCCCGATCTTGATACACAACATCTGTCGCCTCAGAGGCCGATGATCTGATCGTGCCCGTATTGTCAAATTGACCAATATTTGCGCCTGAACTAAATCTTATTGCCGTTGCTGGGGCAATATTACCCGCTACATTATCAGCAGCATTGGTCGGAACGCCGCTGCGGAATGTTTCTGCTGATATTTGGCCGGAGTTTGAAAATCCATTTGTCAGTTGAACATTTTGAAACTGCAAAGCCGTCGCGCTATGATCGTCTAAAACACCACTGGATAAAATAGAACCTTCATTCACAAAGCTATATTGCAATCGTTCCTCAAAGTTCTCGTCCGTTGGGTCAGTAATGTCTGCGAGCATACCAATTACGATTGGAGTTCCATCGCCCGCAATTAAGACCGCCGCTGCAATACCACCCTGCGTTACGCTTGGCCGCGCTGTAACGACGCCGTCATCATTTCGAGTGGATTCAAAAATAACACCATTAGAAACGTCACCGCCAACGCGAACAGCATTTCCGCCTTCTAAGGTATCTTCACCGTCAAAGAGTTCACGCAAAGTCCGAAATTGACGTGCGGAAAACCGATAACCTGAACTTGCTATCGCGCCCGTTAAAGATACGCGTCCATCAACATCGCCATCTACTCTTACAGCTGAAGCGCCCTCGCCGCCTGTTCGTATTGCGCCGCCAATCGTTACATCACCTACAACATTACCGGCGACATCAACACCCACGACATTGTCACCGCGAAGCTCCATTGAGCCGAGACTCGTTAAATTGCCATTTAAGGTGCTCATATTCGCTAAGCGAATACCTGCGCTATCATTGCCCTCAATCTGAATACGGCTTCCTGCCGCTGCGGTGATGTCACCTGTGAATGGGCTCGCGCCGGTGATGAGGATGCCCGTGCGGCCACCTCCATTTGCGAATGGGCCGTCAAATATTGCGTCGCCATCCGTATCCGAATCTTCGGCAGTTTCTAAAATTGTTATATCGCCGGTCAAAACAACGGAGCCCGTATTGCCGCCCTCAACCAAAATGCCCGTTGTATCGTCGGCATCTTCTATATTGACCGCACCGGCAACGGTGACGTCATTATCGCTGTCTAAAGTCACGGCTGCACCGGTCGTGTTTTCAATCACACCTGTAGACGTTACTGTAACATCATCGGCCGCGCCGTCATTTGCTGAGCTTGTCGCAACACCGGTTGTTCGTGTGTCCGTAATTTCAACCTGCGCAAAGGCGGCGGCCGCAGTAGAAAAACAAATCGCGCTGATTGCGGCGCTGCGAAGCAAGTATTTATTCAATGACATAGACAGTCCATAGATAGTATCCCGCAGAAATGCGGGCGATTCAAATCACACTACCCCACCCGCGCTATGCCGCGCAATGACGGATTTCACCCAGAGCATGGCATCCACATTAAGATTGCGTAAGCCCCAAATACCTCAATTTGTGACTTGTCGCCCAATAGCGGTCATGTTTAGAAAGGCGTCATGATCAAACACACTTTTTCAATACTCGCCCTGACAGCAGCGCTGGCGCTGGCAGCGTGCGACACCTCTGGCAAATCCGACACGGATAATGATGTAAAAAGCAATGACGGCACTGCCTTTGCGTCCACTTACACTCCTCTGCCCAGCCGTACGACGCTGATTACGAATGCCAACATATATGACGGCGTCGGCGGCGAGATTACAGGCGGACACGTCCTGATTACAGACGGCAAAGTTTCTGCGATCGGTGAAGGCACAATTGGCGCGCCCGAAGGCGCATTGACTGTTGATGCCAATGGCGCGTGGGTCACGCCCGGCATTATCGATATTCATTCCCATTTGGGCGATTATGCCTCACCGGGCGTCAGAGCGCATAGCGACGGCAATGAAGCAACCAGCCCGATTACATCCGAAGTCTCAGCAGAGCATGGCGTATGGCCCCAAGACCCCGGTTTTGCCGAAGCGCTTGGCGGCGGCGTCACCACGCTGCACATTCTGCCCGGCTCGGCCAATCTATTTGGCGGACGCGGCGTGACGCTTCGCAATGTGAGCGCCCTTAGCGTTCAGGACATGAAGTTCCCCGATGCGCCCTACACGCTAAAAATGGCCTGCGGCGAAAATCCAAAACGCGTATATGGCAACAAAGGCGGCCCCGGCTCTCGCATGGGTAATGTCGCCGGATACCGTAAGAACTGGATTAAGGCGACAGAGTACAAAAAGAAGCGCGACGCTGGCGGCGACTATACACGCGACCTACAGCTTGAAACGCTAGCAGATGTGATTGACGGCAAAATCCTCGTTCAAATGCATTGCTACCGCGCCGACGAAATGATGCAAATTCTCGATCTGGCCAAAGAGTTCAATTACAAAGTCACGACATTCCATCACGCCATTGAGTCCTATAAAATCGCCGACAAATTAGCCGAAGCCGATGTTTGCTCGGCCGTTTGGGCCGATTGGTGGGGCTTTAAAATGGAAGCCTATGATTCCATTCGTGAAAATCTGCCCTTCCTGCATGCGGCTGGCGCTTGCGCCATGATCCATTCCGACAGCGCGGACGGTGTTCAGCGCCTTAACCAAGAGATCGCGAAAACGCTCGCAGACGGCAATCGCGCAGGTCTCGATATTTCTAAAGCCGAAGCCTGGCAGTGGGTGTCGCTTAACCCCGCTAAAGCGCTCGGCATTGATGAAGAGACAGGATCCCTCGAAGTTGGCAAACGCGCCGATGTCGTCATTTGGAACGGCAATCCCTATTCAACATATTCACGCGCGGCCAAGGTCTATCTGGACGGAGCGCTCATTTATGACCGCGCCGCTGGATTAAAACCTGTAAGCGACTTTAAGCTTGGACAGCCCGGCACCGATACGCTGGCGATTGGTCAATAGGAGATATGACAATGAGAAAATTACTAATAACCGCCCTCTCCTGCGCGCTGCTGAGCGCGGCTATCCCCGCAACCGCGCAAGATAGCTTTGCGATAATCAATGCCAAGGTCGTGACGAATAATGGCTCAGCCCTCGATAACGCAACGATCCTTGTTCAAGACGGTAAAGTCAAAGCCATTGGCGCCACAGACACATCGGCCAATGCGCCGCAGCCAAATGGCTCAAGCATTATTGATGGCAATGGCAAATGGGTAACCCCCGGCATTTTCGCGCCCTATGGCCAGATTGGACTTGTCGAGGTCTCGCTAGAATCGTCAACCCGCGACACGCAATCCGGAAAAAGCGTAAGCCAAGCCAGCCTCAAAGCTGCAGACGGGTTTAATCCTAAATCCTCATCTGTCTCCGCTACACGCGGCGAAGGCGTAACACATGTCGCCATTGGCCTGTCCCCGCGCTCTTCCGTCTTTGGCGGCATTGGCGCAATTGCAAATATGAGCGGAGAATTTGACAGCGTTGAAACACCTGAATCCTTTGCTTATGTGCAGCTCGGAAGCGCCGGCGGTGAATTGGCCGGAGGCTCACGCAGCGCCGCAATGGCGCAGCTGCGCCAAGGCTTTGCCGATGCCTCACGCCGCTATAGCTCGCCCGATGATGGTGATGCCATTCGCCGTGCAGACGCCGACTCGTTAAAAGCTGTCCTTGCCGGACGCATGACACTGATGATCGGCGCAGATCGCGCCTCTGATCTAAACGCAATTGCTGGCCTAAAGCGTGATTATCCAAAACTTCGTATTGTTGTGCTAGGCGCAGCCGAGGGATGGATGGTCGCGGATACGTTAAGAACGGCCAATATCTCCGTTCTCGTCGACCCGCAAGAAACGCTACCTTATAGCTTTGATCAAATTGCTACTCGCG
>CALKXN010000055.1 GCA_938003555.1 uncultured Robiginitomaculum sp.
CATGATCTATAAATGCCTTTGCGGTTGTGGCGGTTTGTCCGTATTTTTGCAGCAAATCAGACCATGCTTGCCTCGGCATTTGCGGGAATAAGGAAGCTGGACCCTTCGGGTCAAATCGATCGACTATCAGTTGCTGCAACACCGCATATCCGCGTGTCCACTCAGCGAGGCGAAGGCCATGATAACGGCGCTGGTCACTATTCACATTGTGAAAAAATGTTTCACACAAAGCTATTAGTGTCAGACCTTCTTCTTCGGATACGAGCAGGCCGGGTCCGATTGCCAGTGGTCTTGTGAGACCGGTTGCCAATTTCGACAAATTTGTTCGCCCGCGCATCTCCATGAAATTCTGAATGAGTTGCCGTTTCCATCTGTCATTCGCAATCATGTCGAAGCGTTCAATGTGATCGTGTGGTAAGCGATACTCGGCAGCGGCAGAATAAGGCCCATTAACCCAATCTGGTAAATCTGGTTCTTGAAAATGGTTGATCTCGCCGCCTAGAAACCGACGATGTTCATCAATTGTCTGCCAGTTTCGCCAGAACAGGGCGTTCATAGAGGCCTTTTCAGACAGTGCCTGTTTAGCACTTGTGAGCTTGGAGAGGTCTGGAAGGACGAGGACGCCGTGCTTATTGAACCATCTATTGGCAAAGCCTTCTCCGAGGCATGTCATTGTCGCGACATGACAGATCGCCGAAGTTTCCGCATCCGGATTGACGGGGTTACCTTTTTCGTCAGTGATCGCCATAGCGTTACTGATTGCATGTGCCTGTTCGAGATAGGCTGTCGTTATCTTATCGATACGGCATAATACTGAATGGGCCGTCCAAAATGTTCCGCTGACCCGCTCTTCGGCAGTCAGTGTTTCAACACCGTCCGTCAGGCGGGCAGCCCAAATGTCACGATACCCTTTTTCAAGCATAAGGATGAGATCGTGGAGGGCGCGTATCTTCTTCGCATCCTGAAGGCCAACTCGATCTTTCGTATAGGTTTCTAGATCTGTGAGGAGTTGGTTTCGGGCCGCTTCACGCTTGAGAGAGGCATGCTTGCAAACGATATTCTCGGCGCGGATGATCCATGCGCAGATTTTATCGATATCAAACTCAGGAGACAATATGAGGTCAAGATAGGCCTGTAAGCCAAGCCAATCCATGTCTTCCAAGGGATCGGTGACGTGATTACGTTTCAGAAAAATTGGACTTGGGCTATCGCTCATGTTTCAAAGTCTAAAGGCTGAACATTTAAACGCCAGCACGATTTAAGGATTGCTATGGTAGTTCCCTGGACAGGCGTCCGCCGAATTGGGCAGGCTAAACGGCACACGGTTTGTAAGAGTTTGTGTCAATACGGCGGCAGGTCCGCCGGAAACCGCTTTGCGGGCTCGAGCCAGGCTAGATCCTGATCAGGGGTCTGGCGTAGCATCTTTTTGCTCTGTTGCTGGGGCGGGCTCGTCTTCGTCCTGCCCCCAGTCTTCCGGGCCATATTCGTCGGTGAGCGAGTAATCGACATATCCAATGTCAAAATCCGATGGCGCGTCCGTCAGTTCGACCTTGTCGATCTCCCAAATTGTTTTTTCAACACCGTCTTCTTCAATCTCTAAAGGGTGTGCATGGATGAGGACTGATGCCTTGAAATTCTCATCGGATTCAACCTCTGTTGATCCCATTGGAACGTAGTCTTTGTCGATAGAATCGTAGACCGCAAACTTGATATGGGTCGTGACCTTGGCTTCAATAGATATTGGTACCCGGGCGACGAAGGAATCATGCCCAATTCTGAGAATCTCGATATCGTTATTGTCGTGATCCGGAAGGAGTTCGAACTGAGATAGCGTCAGATAAGACTCTTCAGCCTCGCCCGGCATAGGGCCATCAAATTCTACATAAGCACCAATTTCGGATACCGCATAATCCAATTGATTTTCAAAGGCAGAAAACGCCTCTCCAAACGGCTCCGTCTTGACTTGCTCTACCAACGAAATCGCATGGGGCAATACCGCTTCGGCGTGTTGTGTCAGGGACGCCATCGCATCGCCGAGATCCTTGACCACATCAATGCGCTGACTGGTCTGGGCATAACTCTCCCAATCACCATCGCGGCTTACGGCGAGTATGCGCTTATTGTTCTCTTCCGCCCAAGCCTCAAGTGAGAGCAGTGCGATGGCATCAGGAAACTCGTTCTTTTTTCCTTTGGCCGAAAATGGCGGGTCGCCTTTAAAATAGGCCTTGATGACGTCCTCTGTCAGGGCCAGCTTCGCTAGGACAACTTCGCCTCCGCAATTTTCCACGAAACTTCTAAGCTCTTCGCGGGCATGGTCTTCGGCTGTTGGGAGCGCATCTACAATGGCTTTGATGGTGTCTTGGGCAGCCTGATCTAGAAGGCCATTTTTTGCCCCGTCACGGAGCGCTGTCTTCTGCTTCTCCATGATGCCTTGGGCGATGTTGCGTCGAAGTTTGAATATTTCGCGTAGCATTATTTCGCTGAGCACAAATTGAACGGGGCCGTCCTTATATTGCGTCAATTGACCGATGATACCGGTCGTGAGCTCGGTGTTGTTTCCGTAGACAGTCTGTGTATCGATTGTAATTGCATCATACGCCATGGAGTGTCTTTAACCTGGAGTGCTTGGCTATCTCAATGGGAATATTATGTTGGCGCGTTTTGCGGAGCAGAACTGGGCTCACGTAAACCAAGCCGCATTGATTCTCGATCCTTCGGGCTAATGACCAATCGCTGCGGTGTCATCTGTTCCACGAAGTTCCGTACCGTTCCGTCGCTAAATAGGGTGTCATTGGGTAAACCTTGAGACGCGATATCAAGGAATCCAATATGTCAGCTTTCATTTCAAGTACCGGTTTGGTTTTTATACTCACTGTATTGGCCACATTCGGTGTA
>CALKXN010000056.1 GCA_938003555.1 uncultured Robiginitomaculum sp.
CCCCTCACCCGCCCTGTCGGGCACCCTCTCCCATGAGGGAGAGGGCCGAAAAGTTAAAATATGTAAGTAAATTGCAAAAAATCACTCTTGTTAAATCTATGCAGTAGTAGACCGTGGCTTGCTATTACTGAAGAATCATAACCCTATATAAATCCGCCCAAAGAATTTTGAGGCGAGGAGTCCAAAGCAAAATTTATTTAGCAACGACGACCGTTAGCAAGGACGGTATACAAACACATGAGCAATTTTCATTGCTGATAGCTATCGGCCCTAAACAAAGGCGCAAGCTAATGTCTAAGGAATATAGAAAAATGAAATTCCATTTCAAGATTAACCTATGGTCGATCTTGATGTTGGTGGTTAATTTGCTTGTAAAAGTAAATTAGTATCAGGCTGTCGTATTTATACGGCAGCCTTTTTACTTAGCAAAGCCAAGAACATCTCGCATATTATAATGCCCTGCTTTTTGCTCTGCGGCCCAGAGCGCGGCGACGAGGGCGCCGCGGGCGAAGACGGCGCGGTCTAGGGCGCGGTGGGAGAGGGTTAGGGTTTCCATCTCTGATCCAAAGCTCACATCATGATCGCCAATGACGCCGCCAATGCGCATGGCGGCAAAACCGATTTCATTGTCTTTGCGCGGTTGATTGCGGCGTAGGTCACGCGCGGTAGGGGCAGGCTGTCCGCGCCCTTTGGCGGCGGCCTCTCCGAGCATCAACGCTGTTCCCGATGGCGCGTCGGCCTTAAACTTGTGGTGAATGTCCAAAATATCAATATCAAATTCAGGCGGCAGGGATTTGGCGGCCTGCTCAACCAGCGCCGTGAGCACATTGACGCCGAGCGAAAAATTACCGCTGCGCACGACGCAAACCGCAGAGGCGGCGGCGTCAAAGGCGCGCTCTTCGGTTCCTGTAAACCCTGTGGTGCCGGAGACCAGCGCGCCGCAGCGCACATCATGCATCATCAGCGCCGCATCGATAGCCGTTTGCGGCGTCGAAAAATCAATCAGAACATCGCAATCATTCAGCACGCTGCGTAGATCGCTGCCCGCTAATACGCCCGAAGCTTTTAGTCCCGCCATTTCGGACACGTCGCGCCCAGCATGGGCAGGCGCAGCAATCGCCCCGCACAATGCGGCGCGCGGATGGTCGTGAATTTCACGGATCAGCGATAAGCCCATCCGCCCGGTCGCGCCCAAAAGGGCGATGCGTGTTGTGTCAGTCATGAGGTCTTCTACGCCCGCGCAGTAGCGCGGTAAAGCATACAGATGGTTTTAGGCAGATTAGCTGGCAACAATTAGCTTCCCCGCCCACCCAATATCGGACAAAAAACGATCGCGGTTTTGAGGTGAAATTAAAATTCTAGAGTTCTGATTATATAGTATCTCAAGCCGGTTCAGGGAAAAGGCCGGACTCGCCGCAAGGTCTCGCATTGCTGTCACGGACACGATGGATTTTCGCGCAATCGTCACTTTATACAATCCCGCATGGACTATAATTTCATCTGGGGTGACCTTATATTTTGTCGCCGCATACAACCACATAATGAACGCGGTAATGATGCCGCATATAATCAATGCAGGCCATAAAGACCCGCCCACAATCCACCCCAGCACGATTGGACATATAAGCGTAATGCCAAACAGCCCTATCACCCATGAATCGACTTTAGACTTATACGTGTTCATTTATTCCTCGTTTAATGCCGTTTTGAAAGACGCTTTGGCTTTGCATGACGCATATATAGTGTAGCTAAGTCAATCCAATCGCGAATTAAACGCGCCAGCACCCTTAAGAGACATCATATGACCCAGCTATTTACGCCCGTAACTTTACCAAATGGCGTCGTCTTGCCCAACCGAATGTGCAAAGCGGCGATGGAAGAGAATCTGGCCGAGCAGCCGGGGCAGTTGCCGGGGGCCGCGCTTCATAATTTATATCGCAGCTGGGCGGCAGGCGGGGCGGGACTGATTTTGACGGGCAATGTCATGGTTGACCCCGCGGCAATGACGGGGCCGGGCGGGGTTGTTTTGCAAGCCTCAACATTTGACGATGCCAATGCGCGGAAAGCTTTTGAGGCGCTCGCGCAAGCCGGCACGTCCGGAAAGGGCAAATTCGTGATGCAAATCAGTCACCCCGGGCGGCAAGTCTATTCCAGTCTCTATAAGGGTAAAGGGGGCACGCCCGCCGTGGCCCCGTCCGATACGCAGGTTGAAATTAAAGGCCTTAAGGGCATGTTCGCCGCCGCGCGCGCTTTGACTGTCCCAGAGATAAAAACACTGGTCGCGCGCTTTGCCGATACAGCAGGCGCCGCGCAGGCCTGCGGATTTGACGGCGTACAAATTCACGCGGCCCATGGCTATCTCCTTAGCCAGTTTCTATCACCGCTGGTGAATAAACGCGAAGATGAATATGGCGGAAGCCTTGAGAATCGCGCGCGGTTTATAATGGAGATTATTGACGCGGTGCGCGCCAAAACAGGCAAAGATTTTATTGTCGGCATAAAGCTCAATAGTAGTGATTTTCAGCGCGGCGGATTTGATACCGATGATGCCCGCGCCGTTGTCGACATGCTCAATTCAAAACCCGTTGACTTTATAGAATTTTCTGGTGGCAGTTATGAGAGCGCCGCCATGGCAGGACATAGCGCCGATGGCCGTGTTTCACGCATCGCGGAGCGAGAATTATATTTTGCCGAATTTGTTGAAGACCTCGCCAAGACCGCCAAAGCCATTGTCATGGTGACGGGCGGCGTGACCCAGCGCGAGACGGCGCAATATGCGCTGTCTATAGACGGCGTAGATATGGTCGGCATTGCCCGCGCCATGGCCGCCAATCCAAATATTCCCAAAGATTGGAAAGCTGGAGAGAAGCTGGTCACGCAAGTCCCGCTATCTAATCTAAAGAACCCCGCCTTTAACTCGCTGGTCGGGATGAGCATGACCAAAGCGCAAATGCGCGCCGCGTCCCAAGGCAAAGCCGTTCCTGCCTCGCCCAATGGGATTTTAGCCACGCTAAAAGGCCAAGTTGAAAAAGCAAAACAAACGAAACGTTACAAGGCGTGGCTTGAGCGTTAAAATCTTAAAATCGTAACGCTTTGCTAACCATAATCGCGCAGTCTTGCGCGCGTTATGACCAAATTATATCTATCTCTTTCCGTCGCCGCTGCATGCCTGGTTTTGCCCGCCTGCGCGATGACGAAATCCGCTGTTGACCCCAAAAGCCAAGTCAGCGTCACCCGTTCGTTCAAAGACGGCACCGCCGCGCGCGCTATCAAGGCCCGTATGCTGCGTGTTGAAGGCTTTGACCTTAATGACGTCGATGTCGACGTGATTAACGGCATTGTCCTGCTCTCGGGCGCGGCGCCGCGCGATGTCGACAAAGTCGAAGCTGAGCGCATTGCTTGGTCTGCGCCGGGCGTGGCCAATGTCGGTAATGAAATCTATATTGGGCAATCCTTAGGACTAGCCGGGAAAACCAAAGACGAGTTGATCGAAACATCAGTTCAAACGCGTCTGGCCACAAGCAATAATGTCCGCAATTTAAATTACACCGTCGCGACGCGAAATAGCGTTGTTTATTTGATGGGCGTGGCTCGCAATGAAACCGAGCTGGGCGAAGCGGCCCGCCTCGCCTCGATCACGCGCGGCGTCAAAGGCGTTGTGTCTTATGTGACGCTCGCGGATGATATGCCTAATAGTTATGCGGGGCAGCGTCCAAGCGCCGTCGCGGATGGCAGCCCCTATATGTCGCAGAGCACATCACAAAATTATAGCGCGCCAGCAGCGCCAAGCACTGGCGAAGATCTGTCATTCTGGGGCAGTCCCATCGCGGATACAGCGCCGCCGTCCAATACGGGCGCGCCCATGTCAGCGCCGATTGATCCGAACGCCCCTTTGCCATTTCGCCCCGGCGGCGGCGTAGAACTTGACCCGGACGCGCTTAATAGCGGTGAGCCGATTTACCGTGATCCCTATACTGGCGAGATTATAGAATTGCCGCCCGGCACAAAGGTTGTGCCTTATCAACCCAGCAGCCCCGGCGGCCTTGGCGCAGGGGGCAAGCCGCCTCCCGGATTTGCAGCACTCGATAATGGTGGCAATATCATTGCCGTCGCGACAGAGTTTAAACCTATTGAAACGCCGCAAACGCGGACAATTATTTTTCAGCCCGCAGAGGTCACGCCAGAGCCTGCGCCCGTCTATGTC
>CALKXN010000057.1 GCA_938003555.1 uncultured Robiginitomaculum sp.
ATTGCCCGCACGGACGCCCTACTTATTAAAGATTATAGGACACAAAATGAGATAACACACACAGCAAACCCAATCTTGCACCTTCGCTGCGCGCCAAACCTCGCCCATAGACGGGAGAGACGGCCTTATTCTGCCACCCGAGTCAGGGTCGCCTTGACGCCGCCTTCCGGGCGTAGCGTTACGGTCATAAGCGGGCGCGGAAAACAGTCTTCTGCAACCGAAATTTCAAAGTCGGCCATCAGGCTGGCCAGTCCAGTGACGGCCTCTAAAATAGCAAAGCTAGCACCAACGCAGATGCGCGGGCCTGCGCCAAATGGCATATAGGGCGCAGATTTTCCGCGCAGCTCTGGATTGCGCATGAACCTGTCTGGATCAAAAGCATGCGGCTTATCCCAGAGCGCTTCGCGGCGGTGCATGACGTAAGGACATAACAGCAGCACATCCCCCGGATTGATCGTTCGCCCCAGAACCTCGCACGTCTCTTGGCATTCGCGATTGATAATGGGCGCGGGCGGAAACAGACGCATGGTTTCGTCTATCACCGCGCGGGTGAACGGTAATTTATCCAGCGTCTCAAAACTCATATTGTCTGTGCCCAGCGCCCTTGCTTCTTTGCGGATGTGGGCCTGTCCGGACGGGTCTTTGGCCGCCAAATAAAGCGCCCATGTCAGGGTTAGCGCTGTGGTTTCGTGACCGGCAATAAAGAAGCCAATTAAATTATCGCGCTGCTCGCGAAGGCTCAGCCTCTCGCCCGTCTTGGGGTCTTGCGCGCCAATTAACAGCCCGACCAGATCATCACCGGGGTCATTTTTGCGGGTCTTGATCAAGTGATCCGCCGCGCTTTTCAGCTTGCGCAGCGCAATATATCCGCGCGGTCCCATCGGGCGCGGCGTGCCGCGCGGCCACGGAATAAGATCATCAGGGCGAAGCGTTCCTGCGCTGGTGACAACGCGGCGCGTGGCCACTTTTAAGCGGTCTCGATCAAGGCCTTTGGGGTCACCCAGCAGAGCTTTTGAGAGCACATCAAAGGTCAAATCCGCCATAGCCGCGTTTAACTCAACAGCTTTGCCCTGCCCGAGGCGGGCTTTAAAGCCGTCGACGACTTCGGCAACCAGGGGCGATAAATCCGACATGTGGCGCGCGCGAAAAATGGGCGCAACGGCGCGGCGCTGCTTCTTCCACTGATCACCATGTACGGAGAGCAAGCCTTCTTTGGTGGCGGGGCCAAGGATGCGCGCATCAATCGGCGCTTTGGTGAATTTGGCCGCATTTTTGACCAAAACCGCGTTCATCGCCTCTGGGTCTGTCAGAACATGCATTTGAATGCCCGCCTGTTTTACGCTGACAATGCCTTGACTGTAAGCGAGCGGCCCGAAACCTTCGAGCGGATTGCGCATGAACTTCCATGTCGCATAGATTAAGCCCTCATCGCCGTTAAGCGGTTTAGCATGCGGGGCGATAAAGAGATCATTCATATTTGCTTACGCTAGACCGTGCGTTAAGGCTTGCCAATATGCAATTTTCTGCGCGAGCGCGACAAAAACGTGAGAGGTTCCCCCTCTTGCCTGTTGACGACAATGCGGGAGCGTTTAGGGTAGGACTATGAGCCAAGACTTGATGAATTATGACCAGATGACACAACTCGCTTTGCGCGGGGTTGTGCGTGATGCCATTCGGCGCGTTATCCGCGAAGACGGCCTGCCCGGCGCGCATCATTTTTACATCACCTTCCTGACCCGTTATCCGGGCGTGGACATAGATGAGAGCCTCGCCTCGAAATATACGGACGAGATCACAATTGTCGTCGAGCATCAATATTGGGACCTTAAAGCCAATGATGATACATTCGAAGTCACGCTGAAATTTGCGGGCGTTCCGAAATATCTGCTTGTGCCTTACACGGCCATTACGCGTTTCCATGACCCATCCGTTGGGTTTGCTCTGCAATTTGACCCCCCAGAGCAAATGCAAGACGCTCCGCCAGCACTGGCCCATATCAAACCAAGCACAGAGAACTCTGCGCCGGCGCTTAAGCCCGTAGGCAAAACACCCGGCAAACCCGCAGCAAAGCCCGCCAAGAAGAGCACGGCCAAATCCAAAGCCGCGCCGTCTAAAAGCGCAGACAAAGCCGCCGATAAGCCCGAAGAGAGTAAAGTTGTCAGCTTGGATAGTTTCCGCAAGAAGTAACGCTTGATAATTCTGCGAGATATATCCTTCACGCGACCTTCGACCTTACAATAACAATCAATTGATAAATGGACTTCTCCTATGACCGAGATGAGAATCGAAACGGATAGCTTTGGCCCGCTCAAAGTTCCGAGTGATAAATATTATGGCGCGCAGACAGCGCGCAGCTTGATCAATTTTCCAATCGGAAATGAAGTCATGCCCGCCCCGCTTATTCGCGCGCTTGGCGTGGTTAAAATGTGCGCGGCATTATCGAATAAATCGCTCGATAATTTAGACGCCAAACGCGCCCGCGCCATTGTCAAAGCCGCCAAAGAAGTTGCCGAAGGTAAGCTTGATGATCACTTCCCGCTTTCCATCTGGCAGACAGGTAGCGGTACGCAGTCCAATATGAATTCCAATGAGGTCATCTCTAATCGCGCTATTGAAATTATGGGCGGCGAAATTGGCTCCAAAGACCCGGTTCATCCCAATGATCACGTTAATCGCAGCCAGTCTTCTAATGATACATTTCCGACGGCCATGCATATTGCGGCGGCCGAAGAAATTCACCACCGCCTTCTGCCTGCACTGCGTTATTTGCGTAACGGCTTAAATGACAAAGCCCAAGAGTTTAAAAAGATTATCAAAATTGGACGCACGCACACCCAAGACGCTACGCCAGTCACATTAGGACAGGAGTTCTCGGGGTACACCGCACAAATCGATAATGGAATCAAACGCATAGAAGCAGGATTGAAAGAACTTTATCCCTTAG
>CALKXN010000058.1 GCA_938003555.1 uncultured Robiginitomaculum sp.
TTCATGATCTAGCTGTTGTCCATCAATCAACTATTTTTAATGTCCTTTATATGGGACGCCCCGGCATATCCCTCAAGGTTACATACAGTGGGTTATGTTTCTCATCGAGGATCTAACCCTAATATCTCAGCGCTGCTGAAAGCTCCGTCTCAGATGTCGTCGTTTTCTACGACTTGAATATGTGTGTCGTTATTCTTTGGGTTAGGCCACGGCCTGCGATGCAGGGCTAATCAGATGTTTATGTGCGGCGTTACGCACGGGCGCTTTGGGCGTGAGGGCCTTTTCGAGTGAGAGTTGCAGCACCTGACGTTTAATCGGTTTCGGCATAAAGCTCGAAAGGTCGAGAGCCTTGAGACGTCGCGAGCGCTGGTCATTATGAATGCAGGAGGTGAGGATGATTTCAACATCTGCAAGGTGTTCATTTTTTCTAATGGTTTCGATCACTTTTTCTCCGGAATAGTCCGGCAGCTCAGAATCCATGATGATGAGGTCGTATGCCGAACCTTTTTGCGCCGCATATATTACCGCACTATAGGCTTTGGCGCCGCTATTTGCCCAGTCGCATGACAGGCCCCAAGCCTGTAAAGTGCGGTAGAGAACCGACGCGCTGGCTTCTTTGCCATCAACAATTAACACCCGCTTAGCCGGGAATTTAATGCGCTCTTCTTCCAGAGCTATGGAACGGGTTGGCGTTTCGAAATCAACCGTAATTGTAAAACACGTACCTTTCCCGAAGACGGATTGAACATCCACTGTTCCGCCCATGGCATTCATTAATTTTTGAGAAATTGATAAGCCTAACCCTGTGCCGCCATATTTTCGGCGAGTTGAATTTTCGGCCTGATTGAAATCTTCGAATATGGACTTAAGGCGATCCTCCATGATTCCGATACCCGTGTCGCTCACCTGGATAACAAACCGCGTTGAGCTCTCGTTTGTCGCGTTCTTGGCCGTGTCTGCGCTGACCTTCACCATGACATGTCCTGCCTCTGTGAACTTCAAGGCATTACCGATTAAGTTCATGAGAACCTGCCGCATGCGTCCAATGTCAGCAATGACGGTTTCCGGGACGTCGGGTTGGTAATCGATAACGAACTCAAGCTCTTTTTCACTTGCGAGGCCTGTTAAAACACTTGCCACATCCTCAATTGCATCGCGTAAGTTTGCCTGTATAGGCTCAAGTTTCAGTTTTCCGGCTTCAATCTTGGAGATGTCCAGAATGTCGTTTAATATGGTCATCAGGGCATCACCTGATGTTGTTATGGCTTTCAGGAATTCTTTTTGCCGCTCATTGAGCTCAGTACCCTCGAGAACTTGTGCCATACCTAAAACGCCATTCATTGGCGTGCGTATTTCATGGCTCATATTGGCCAGAAATGTTGTCTTGGCTTGATTTGCAGTTTGCGCCTTCTTTTCATTCTCACGAGCTTTGGCTTCGCTAAGTTCGAGTTTGCTCGCATAGAGGGCTAGCGCATTTTTGGCCGCGCGTTGGTTTTGGGACGTCTTAATGGATATGACGAATGCAAAAATTGCCAAAGCCGTGGTTAGAACTCCCAGAACAGCAAATTGACGGTTTCGACTCGCCGCTGACTGATTTTGCTCATTTGATAGTCTTAATTCCAGAATTTCCTGCATGCGCTGCGAATTTTCATTCTGAGCCGTTAGAAAGGCGAGGCGATCATTATCTACTTTGGAATGCCATTTTGTTCGAATGTCATTCACCTTTCTAAAATAGGTTATCGCTTGTTTGTAATCTCCGCGTTGTTCCGAGATAGACCCCAAATAGGCGTAAACATCAGCATCATCTTCCCCTTGACCTTCAAATGTTGGACTGTCTGTTATCGCCCTGAAATGACGCTCAGCTTTATCAAGTTGTTTAAGTTTAAGATGCGCACGTCCTAAAATTTCATTCGCAGACCCTACATATGTTGCAAGGCCACTCGATTGAGCCGAGGTGAGAATCTGCGATGCGATATCCATAGCCTTCACGTAGTTTTTATTTTCGATTTCGGCTTCTGCTAAATAGGCCTCGATATCTAGGCGTACCATTTCCGCAGTATATTCATCCATTTCCCGGCCGGATTTAACATTATCTTCAAATATACTCTTTGCTTTTTGCGCGTAAAGTAAAGCATTATCACCTTGGTGCTTCTCGCTATATGCGCCACTGAGAGTCAAAAAATTCGCAAGGCTATCACGCTTGTACAAATCCAGTGATTGATATTGGGGGTTATCCATTAGAGCTTCGATAAGCTCGATGGTTTTGTCATGATAATTCAGCATGAGGTAAAGTGAACCTAGTGTTTGCTCAATCGTATAACGGCGCAAGATCGTGGCCTCTGCAGGCCCCTCTAAATCGTACTGGTTCATCACATCAAAGGCTTGGTCAAAATGACCATGTTCGATATAGTGGTAAAAGACCGTGAAAAATATGTAGCTTTTGAGGTCCTCGTCAATCGGAGCTGATATATAGACCATCATATCGTCTATTAAACTATCAAGCGCCCCTGTGTTTTCGGACTCTTCCATGGCGTAAACTAGCGAGAGATCAATTTGTGCCAAAGCCTCAGAATCACCCGGTTTTAATTTAAGCGCTTCTTCATATTTCGTTTTCGCATCATCCCAAGTACGTTGATTAATTTTTTCTTTCCCTTCAGCCATCAAACGTTGATAGTCGGCCTCTAACTTCTCATTTGCGGCTTGATCGTCTGCTTTTTTCTTTAAAATTTCAGCAATTTTTGCAATTTGATCTGTCGGCCTAGCCTCACCTGGCTTCATATTCAAAGCTTCTTGATAATCTTTTTTGGCTTTATCATAACTTTCT
>CALKXN010000059.1 GCA_938003555.1 uncultured Robiginitomaculum sp.
AACATTCCGTTTAAATTTAACAGCTATAGTGCAGCTTCCCTCGTCCAAATTTACCCATCGCCCCTTTACCTGCAACAAAGTCCCGTCATCCATTTTATATTCTGACATTACGCCCATCAGATTATCTTTGGGTCGAACAGACACAATGAATCCTATACCCGTATAAGATTTATCCTGCCGAGATTGTCCGTAATCAAATGGGTCAATATTTGGCGCATCTAACTCTGGGTATTCTTGTGAAACTTTGTCTAGAATATAGGCGTAATTCTGCGCGCAATCCTCAGAAGGTATATTCTTACCTTTCGCCTCGAGTTGCAAATTTACAGTACGCTGCCTCGATGAATTTACAATTTCTCCAAACCATATCTGCATTGGCATATCGCCGATTTTCGGCTGATGCCGCACAATGATCTCTTTACTGTTCTCAATATTGATAATGTATTTGTGTTCTTCATCGTCAGCGAGACTGTCAGAGAAGGCCTGCGCGCTATTGGTCAGGCAATAGTCAACCAAACACGCATTGGAGTTTTGCGAAATAGACTCTGGCTTGGATGTGCAAGATGAAAGAAATAGACAGGCGAAGCCGCTAGCAGCGAAGAACAGTCGCTGCCTAATGACGCCACGTCAGGGATAGCGCGGCAGCGTCTTCTTTATATTTATAGTCTTCGGCGCGGCTTTCGCGGCGAAGATATGTCAGGGACAGATCGGCGTCGCCTAAGCGATAGGCCAGTCCAGCCTGCGCGTCGCCAACGATGATACGGTCTTGAAGCTGGAACTCACCGCTATAAATGCGGCGCGCATTACCCGGTTCAAATGTCACGGCCTGCGCGTCTGCGCCGGCAAATAAATACCATGTATTACTGTCGACGCCGTCACCATTTTTCAGATTGTCGCCAACCTTCACCAGTGCGCCAACCAAGGCAGAGCTACTCTCATTATCAAATTTCACATTTGCGCGCGGCGTTAAGGCCAAACCAAAACCGGTCTTGCCTTCGCGCGCGAAATCTTTGGAGAAACCCAAAACTTGCTGCGTATCATTAAAGCCACATTCAGATGTTGTGCGCAGGCACAATCCGCGATCCAAATCGAGCTTAAATAGCGGCGACGATCCGTCCTCAGACATTTCAAACATCGCGTCACGCATCACAGGCGCCATGCCGGTTACAGCCTCGCCGGGCTCTATGCTTTGGGCATCCGTTGCCGGGCGGGTCAAATCCAGACCAAATTGCGCGGGCCGCTGCGTTAGAGTTTGAACAGACCAGCTATTATTATTAACTGTCGAGTCCGTTTTATCCGCCGTCTGGGCTTGCGCGCCAGCCGAATACAAACATGAGGCAGCAAAAAGCATGGCCGTAAAGCCACTGACTTTTCTTGTCTTGCCTGTCCATAGCCGGATCATTGCGGTTATTATCCTCTGTTTTATGCGCGCCCTGTGGCAGGATGTAGCACATTTGCGCTTTAGTGCCTATCACTTTCGAAGCATCTTAGTTTGATATTCCTCTATTCAGCCTTAACCAGACATTAACAGAGCGTAATAAAGTGCATTTCAGGCACAAAAAACCCGCCAGAAAGGCGGGCTTTAACTCAGGATGATGTCATTTTACTGACAAGCCAGGCATTCTTCGTAATCCGTCGGAGCGGCGGCCTCCATGGCTTTTTCCATCTCAGACTTTTCAACTTTATTCTCAGAGCCGGCAAATGATGCGCGCTGTATGGATTTCGAGCGGCAATAGTAAAGCGACTTGATGCCGAGCTCCCATGCGGTCCAATGCAGCATATGAAGATCCCATTTTTGAATATCGCCCGGCAGGAAGACATTCAAAGACTGGCTTTGGCAAATATAGGGCGTGCGATCAGCCGCAAGTTCAATCACCCAGCGCTGATCCAGTTCGAAGGCTGTCTTGAACGTATCTTTTTCATGCTGGCTAAGCTCTGCAATGTGCTGAACGGAGCCTTCATGCTCCAGAATTGTAGCCCAAGTTTCCGGCGTATTGATGCCTTTTTCCTCAAGCACAGCTTCGACATATTTGTTCTTCACCGTGAAACTGCCTGATAGCGTTTTATGCGTGTAAATATTGGCCGGAATGGGCTCGATACCGGCAGATGTTCCGCCGCAAATAATCGAGATCGACGCCGTTGGCGCAACCGCCATTTTGTGGCTAAACCGCTCCATCACGCCTGCATCGGCCGCGTCAGGACATGGCCCGCGCTCCTGCGCCAATTTCTTGGACGCCGCATCTGCGCCGCGGCGCATCGTGGCAAAGATGCGTTTATTGTGCGATTTGGCCATCGCGCTTTCAAACGGAATTTGCTTTTGCTGCAAGAAGCTATGGAAACCCATAAGGCCCAGACCAACGCTGCGCTCTCGCGCGGCGGAATAAACCGCGTCGCTCATTTTATCCGGCGCGTCATTGATAAAGCTTTGCAGGACATTATCCAGGAAGCGCATAATGTCTTCGATAAAGCCCTCTTCATTTTTCCACTCATCATATGTTTCTGCGTTGACCGAAGACAGGCAACATACAGCCGTGCGCTGACGGCCCGCATTATCTTTCCCTGTGGCGAGCATGATTTCAGAACATAGATTAGACTGTTTAACGGACAAGCCTTGCGCTTTTTGGTGACCCGCCAGCGCTTTATTCACTGTATCAGAGAAGACCAAATAAGGCTCTCCGGTTTGCAGGCGCATGGACAGAATTTTCTGCCAGATTTTACGCGCATCAACCGTTTTGATCACTTCGCCGGTTTTCGGGCTGAGCAGGTCAAAGTCGATGCCGTCTTTCACCGCATTCATGAACTTATCTGAGATATTTAGGCCATGGTGCAGGTTCAGAGACTTGCGGTTAAAATCGCCAGACGGCTTGCGAATTTCAAGGAACTCTTCAATTTCCGGA
>CALKXN010000060.1 GCA_938003555.1 uncultured Robiginitomaculum sp.
TGACGTCGGCTTTAACATCAGGGCGCTCAAATACGGCTTCGATAATCAGATCGACATCTTTGAGGTCGTCATAATTATCTGTTGGGGTGATGCGCGCCATAAAGGCATCGACTTTTTCTTGGGTCGACTTGCCGCGTTTTAAGCGCTTATCCTGACGCTCTTGAGCGTAGGCAACAGCCTTTTGCGCGTCTTCCATGGAGCGGTCGAGCACGATGACATTCATGCCGCCTTGCGCGGTGACATAGGTGATGCCGGAGCCCATCAGGCCCGCGCCAAGAACGCCAACTGTCTTTAACTCAACTGTCGGAATGTCTTTGGGGCGCTGCGCGCCTTTCTCTGCCGCTTGCTTGTTTACAAACAAGGTACGGATCATGTTTTTGGCGACTGGGTCTTGGAATAGCGACATGAAATATTTTGTTTCCACGCGCAAAGCTGTGTCCATCGGCAACATTGTGCCTTCATAGAGGCAGCTCATGATCGCTTTGACGGCCGGGAAGTTATTCTTGCTTTGCTTCGTTGCCATAGCATTGGCGGCCACGAAGAACTGCACGGCTTTGGGGTTCATAGAGCCTGCGCCGCCCGGGACTTTAAATCCTTTTTGATCCCACGGGGCCAGGACGCCGGACGTGTTCTCTTTAACCCACGCTTTGGCCACATCAATCGTTGTGCCGGGCTCAACAATGTCATGGATCAAGCCTTGGGCCTTGGCTGTTTTTGGATTGGAAGATTTGCCGGATGTAATCATCATCGCGGCGGGCTGAAGACCGATCAAGCGCGGCACGCGCTGCGTTCCGCCGCCGCCGGGCAGGAGACCAACTAAGACTTCAGGCAGGCCAAGTTTGATTTTGGGATTATCGGCCACAACGCGGTGGTGACAACATAATGTCAGCTCAAGGCCGCCGCCGAGCGCGAGGCCTTCAATCGCGGCCGCAACAGGTTTCGCCTTCTTGCCTTCGCGCTGCATTTGACGGGCGGTGTGACCACCTGTCTCTAGCGCGCGCAAAGCTTTGTTCAGCGTGAAGCCTTCTTCAAAGTTCTCTTTGGTGACGGGGCCGCCCGTTTTTTCCAGCATGCGCAAATCTGCGCCCGCCATAAAGCCGTTCTCTTTGCCGGAGGCAATCACAAGGCCTTTCATCGCATCATTAGAAATGAAGTCTTCGACGAATTTCGGAAATTCTGCCATCAAAGCTTCGTTCCAGACATTCATTGTCTGGTCTTTGATGTTGATGGTCATTAGCGCAATGCCGTCGCTGTCGACGTCGATTGTAAATGTTTCGTAACTCATAATTATATCTCTTTATGTCTCGTAGCGGCGATTAAACGCGCTCAATAATTGTCGCGATGCCCATGCCGGCGCCGATGCAGAGCGTGATAAGCGCGGTTTGCTTATTCGCGCGCTCCAGCTCGTCCACCATTGTGCCAAGGATCATTGCGCCTGTTGCGCCGAGCGGATGGCCCATCGCAATCGCGCCGCCATTGACGTTCATATCCGCGTGATCGACGTCCATGGCTTGCATGAAGCGTAGGACCACAGCAGCGAAAGCTTCATTTAGCTCCCAAATATCGATATCGGCTGCGGTCATGCCTGCATTTTTAAGCGCTTTTTGCGCGGCAAGTTCAGGCCCCGTCAACATGATTGTCGGCTCTGACCCGATAGAGGCCATAGAGACGATGCGGGCGCGCGGCTTGATGTCAAACTTCTTGCCTGCGGCCTCATTTCCAATCAAAACGGCGGCTGCGCCGTCAACAATACCGGAGCTATTGCCCGCATGGTGAACGTGATTGATCTCTTCGATTTCGGGGTAACGCTGCTGCGCAACATTATCAAAACCGAAACTTTGACCCATCATCGCAAATGACGGATTTAACGCGCCAAGGCTTTGCATATTCGTGTCAGGGCGGATGGTTTCATCGCGCTCTAAAACAGGAAGGCCGATGACGTCTTTAATCGGCAAGATTGATTTATCAAAACGGCCTTCATTCCATGACTTTGTCGCGCGCTTGTGACTCTCTACGGCATAGGCATCAACGTCATCACGGCTAAAGCCATATTTCGTGGCGATCAGATCCGCGGAGATGCCTTGGGGCACAAAATAAGTGTCCATGGCTGATTGCGGGTCGGTCGGCCATGCGCCGCCGTCACTGCCCATCGGGACGCGGGACATGGCTTCGACGCCGCCGCCCATCGTCATCATACATTCGCCGGCTTTGACTTTGGCTGCTGCGATATTTACGCCTTCAAGCCCGGAGCCGCAAAAGCGGTTGACTTGAATGCCGGCTGTTGTCTCGGCAAAACCGGACATCATGGCGGCGGTGCGAGTGATGACGGAGCCTTGCTCGCCGACAGGGGAAACAACGCCAAAGGCGATGTCTTCAACACTATCTGCGGGGAGATTACTGCGCTCTTTGATGGCTTGCATAACCTGCGTGGACAGGGCGAGTGCCGTGATTTCGTGCAGGCTGCCGTCTTTTTTGCCTTTACCGCGCGGACTGCGCACGGCGTCGTAAATATAGGCTTCGGTCATAATGTCCCTCTTTCATGTGAAGGGCGAAGGATCAAATGCCCTGCGCCGCTTGAATATTATACACCGCGATGCGGCGATTTGGTTTGGATGGAAAAGACCCCAAAACCATTAGGCTGTCTAGCCTAGATATGCACTTAATTTCATATGCCAATGCATGTGCTTTATGTGGAGATGAATAATGCAGTTTTTGGGAGGTAAGGCTAGCCGGAATATGTGACGCATCAAGTCGTCAATTGTGACTGTGTTGGGCGTGAATTTCAAAT
>CALKXN010000061.1 GCA_938003555.1 uncultured Robiginitomaculum sp.
CTGTGCCATGGCTGATTCAGCACAATTACCACTATCAAACTCGCAAACAATAAATATATCTTGTTCTAAAGCTAACTACACGCTTGAATTTTCAAACAAGAAATCAAATGAAGAATTTGAAACAAAATTTTTAAGAATACTAAACAATGGAAAAGACTTCAAAGGAACTCAGGATTTCGTAAATACTAACAAAGCTGTTATGAATTTCAGTTCGATAGATTATGTACTATCGGCTCTCTGCTATCAAAACCATGTAGTCGTACCATTCTTGATTTATGAACCTGTTGAAAAGTCAAATAAACTTCTCATTTTGGAAATTTCAAAGAAACAAATTAAAATCAAAATACATGAGAGTGATAGTGAAGCTTATAAAGCAATCACCCCAAACTAACCCCTACCCCATCTCAAATTCAGCCCACACAATCGCAAGCGCGGCCATTAATTCATCCATCATCGCGTCTGTATGAACGGGCGATGGCGTGAAGCGCAAGCGTTCTGTGCCGCGCGGGACGGTGGGGAAATTGATGGGTTGGGCGTAGATGCCAAAGCCTTCGATCAGGCGATCTGAGATCGCTTGGCATTTGACGGGATCGCCGACCATGAGCGGAACAATGTGGGTTTCCCCGTCAATGAAATCGTAACCGGCCGCGCGGAAGCGCATTTTTAGCTCGCGCGCACGCTCTTGATGCTGCTCGCGCAGTTCCGGCGAAACTTTAAGATAGCGCACAGAGCGTAGCGCGCCGGCTGCTGTGCTGGGCGGGATTGATGTTGTGAAGATAAATCCGCTAGCGAGGCTGCGCACGGCGTCGATAATATTGGCGCGCGCCGCAATGTAGCCGCCAATCATGCCGTAAGCTTTGGCGAGCGTGCCTTGGATAATGTCGACGCGGTCCATAAGGCCGCGCGCTTCGCACACGCCTCCGCCCGTCGGGCCATACATGCCGACAGCGTGGACTTCGTCGATATAGGTCAGCGCATTATATTTATCAGCCAGATCGCAAATCTGCGCGATGGGCGCGATGTCGGCGTCCATCGAATAGACAGATTCGAACGCAATAAGTTTCGGCGCGGCCGGATCGGCCTCGGCGAGCATGCGCTCTAAATCGGCCAGATCATTATGTTTAAAAATACGCTTCTCACAGCGCGCGCGCTGAATGCCGGATATCATCGAAGCATGATTCATCTCGTCGGAGAAAATAATCAGGCCCGGCAAGATTTTGCTCATCACGCCGAGTGTGGCTTCATTCGCCACATAGCCGGATGTCATCACAAGCGCAGCGTCTTTGGCGTGAAGCTCTGCCAGTTCTTTTTCAAGCTGAACATGGTAATGCGTCGTGCCGGAAATATTACGCGTTCCGCCGCTGCCTGTTCCCACCGCGTCAACAGCCTGTTTTACGGCGTCGACGATGCACGGATTTTGGCCCATGCCCATGTAATCATTAGAACACCAGACGGTAATTTTTTGCTCGGATAAGTCAGATTTATACCATGTCGCAAGCGGGAAATCCCCGCGATGACGGCGTATATCGCGGAAAATACGATAGCGCCCTTCGGCGCGCACGCGGTTCACAGCCTCTCGAAACGCACCACTATATTTCTCTTCAGAGGCATCTGATTGAATATTTTGAGTTTTCGGCGTCATGGACTTTCCTAAATTTTCAACATCTATATAGGCATAATTTAACGTTTTGACCATGGCCGAAACGCCGCAGCGTGAAGCTTGATACAATTTAAGACATAATGCTATAAATTATTGAAAACATTAAGGCTTATCAGATGAGTGAATTTCCCCATTTGCGACTTCGTCGCAACCGCAAAGCAGATTGGTCCCGTCGCCTTGTGCGTGAGTCGGTTTTAACCGCCGACGATCTCATCTGGACAATGGTAATCAGCGATAGCGGCAAAGCCGCAGAGCCTGTGCCCTCAATGCCGGGCGTAAACCGTCTCTCTATTGATGAAGCCGTTATCGCCGCGCGGCATGCTGAAAAGCTCGGCATTCCCGCCATCGCCCTCTTCCCGCACGTTAACCCTGCTGTCAAAAATGCTGACGGCGCAGAAGCCCTTAATGCTGACGGCCTTGTGCCTGAAACCGTGCGGGCAATCAAAGCCGCGACCTCAAATCTAGGCGTGATCGTCGATGTCGCGCTCGACCCTTTTACCGATCATGGCCATGACGGCATTATGATTGGCGAGATAATTGATAATGACAGCACGGTTGAGCGCCTCGCCGAGGCCGCGCTTGTGCTCGCCGAAGCGGGCGCAGATGTCGTTGCGCCGTCCGATATGATGGATGGCCGCGTTGGCGCAATCAGAGTGGCGCTTGAGGCGGCAGGCCATAAAGACGTGCAAATCATGTCCTATGCCGCAAAATATGCCAGCGCCTTTTACGGCCCATATCGCGATGCCATTGGAACATCTACGGCGCTGGTCGGGGACAAGCGCACATATCAAATGGACCCCGCCAATCACAGCGAGGCGCTGCGCGAAGTTGCGCTGGATATCCTTGAGGGCGCAGACATGATTATGGTCAAACCTGGCCTGCCCTATCTGGATATTATTGCGCGATTAAAAGACGAATATGCTATGCCCACATTCGCGTTTCAGGTCAGCGGCGAATACGCCATGATAATGGCCGCCGCGCAAAATGGCTGGATTGACGAAAAGCGCGTCATACTGGAAAGTCTAACGAGCTTTAAACGCGCAGGCTGTGACGGCATACTCACCTATTTCGCGCCGCGCGCAGCACAATGGCTAAGCGAGCGCTAATCTTTAGCCTTTAACCGCGCAAGTAAGGCTGACGTATCCCATCGTCCGCCGCCCATATGTTGAAGCTCTTGATAATAGCCATCAACCTGCCGCGCGAGGGTTAAATCTGCGCCAATGACCTTCCCCGTCTCCAGCGCAATGCGTAAATCCTTGCGCATCCAATTCAACGCAAAGCCAAATTCATATTCACCGCGTCCCATCGTCGAGGCGCGGTTATCCATCTGCCAACTTTGCGCGGCGCCTTTACCAATTGCGCCGACAACTTCATCAACATCCAATCCGGCCTTTTGCGCAAAATTCACACCCTCAGCGAGGCCCTGTAATATACCTGCAATACAAATCTGATTGACCATTTTGGTCAGTTGCCCCGCTCCACTTGGCCCCATCAATTTTGTCGCTTTGGCATAAGCGTCAATGACAGGTTCGGCATCGGCAAATATATCGACATCGCCGCCGCACATAACTGTTAATTGTCCATTGACCGCTCCGGCTTCGCCGCCAGAAATCGGCGCGTC
>CALKXN010000062.1 GCA_938003555.1 uncultured Robiginitomaculum sp.
CAGCTGCAAATCTTATCGCAGCAAGTCAATGAACATATAGTGGATGACCCGAAGTGACAGATAATTTCCCGGCGGACAAAACTTACGAAGAGTTTTTCCGCATAAAGCGCCTCCCGCCTTATGTGTTTGAAAGCGTCAATATCCTTAAGGCGCAGCTGCGCAAAGAGGGCGCGGATATAATCGACTTTGGTTTCGGTAATCCAGATATGCCCACGCCGCGCCATATTATCGATAAATTGATCGAGACCGTGCAAAAACCCAAAACCACAGGCTATTCCGTGTCGCGCGGTATATTAGGTCTGCGCCAGGCCTGCTCGCGGTATTATAAACGCCGCTTTGATGTTGATCTTGACCCGGCCAGTGAAATCGTCGCCACGATTGGGTCCAAGGAGGGCTTTGCTAATCTCGCCCAAGCGATCACCGCCCCCGGCGATATCATCTACGCGCCTGATCCCTCTTATCCACTGCACGCTTATGGCTTCATTATCGCCGGCGCGAAAATTCAGGGCATTGCGGCGCTGTCTGCGGATGAATATTTGGCGGGCGTCAAAGACGCGCTAGCCAAGGCGGATAAACCGCCTATGGCTGTGGTTGTCTGTTTTCCGTCTAACCCGACGGGCTATGTGGCCGATTTGTCTTTCTACGAAGAGATTGTCGCGCTGGCCAAACAGCATGATTTTATTGTGCTGTCTGATTTAGCCTATTCAGAGATTTACTTTACCGAAGAGCCGCCCTCTATTTTTCAGGTTGAGGGCGCAAAAGATGTGGCTGTGGAAACGATCTCGCTGTCAAAGACATATTCCATGGCCGGATGGCGCATCGGTTTTGCTGTGGGCAGTCAGCGCCTCATTGCGGCGCTTGCGCGCGTAAAATCCTATTTGGATTACGGCGCATTTACACCCATTCAAGTGGCGGCTTGCGCGGCGTTAGATGGTCCGCAGGATTGCGTGGAAATGGCGCGCGCCGTCTATCGCTCGCGTCGTGATGTCATGATTGAAAGTTTTGGTCGCGCGGGATGGAACATGCCGTCGCCGGACGCGTCCATGTTTGTCTGGGCGCCTATCCCGCAGCAATTTAAGCATCTGGGTAGCGTGGAATTTGCGAAGCTCTTAATGCGCGAGGCCGATGTAGCTGTTTCCCCTGGAGTTGGCTTTGGTGAAAACGGCGAGGGCTATGTGCGCCTTGGTCTTGTAGAAAATGAACAGCGCATTCGCCAAGCGGCGCGTAATATAAAAGCTTTTTTCGTAAAGTATGAAGCCTAAGCCCCTGTCAGATAAGGAAAATATTTAATGACGGATTTATCCGCGTTTAACTCTGCCTTGGCCCTTGAGGCCGCTTTAGTCACGGAAAAAGCGGCTATCGCAGCGCATGATATGGTGGGGCGCGGCGATGAAAAGGCCGCTGACCAAGCCGCCGTCGACGCCATGCGCACCGCGCTAAACGGCTTGGACATTAAAGGCCGCATTGTGATCGGCGAGGGCGAGCGTGACGAAGCCCCGATGCTTTATATCGGCGAGAAGGTCGGCACGGGCAATGGCCCGCAGATTGATATTGCGCTAGACCCGCTCGAAGGCACGACACTGACGGCCAAAGCCATGCCCAATGCACTGGCGGTTATGGCGTTTGCGCCCAAAGGCGGTCTGCTCTTCGCGCCCGATACCTATATGGAGAAAATCGCGGTTGGGCCAGGATACCCTGAAGGCCTTATTGATTTGGATAAGTCGCCCGCCGATAATGTGCGCGCTGTGGCAAAGCATAAAGGCGTTAAGCCTGAGCATATTACGGTTTGCGTCATGGACCGCGCGCGCCACAGTAAATTGATCGGGCAATTGCGCGAGCTAAATTGCCGCGTTGCTTTGATTTCCGATGGCGATATTCAAGGCGTCATCAACACAACTGACCCGTCAACGGGCGTGGATTTATATCTGGGCAGCGGCGGCGCGCCCGAAGGCGTTTTGGCGGCGGCGGCCTTAAAGTGCACAGGCGGGCAGATGCAGGGACGGCTTGTTTTTCGTCATGACGATGAAGTTGCTCGCGCCCGCAAAGCAGGCATTGATGATTTAGACGCGAAATATGATCTCTCGGGGCTTGCATCCGGGCCGACAATCTTTAGCGCAACCGGCGTGACAGCGGGAAGCCTTCTGGACGGCGTGCGTTATGCGGGCGGATTTGTCAGCACCGAAACATTGGTCATGAATAGCGTTGATCAAACGGTATCGCGGTTACGCTCGCGGCGTCCAGCCTAAATGGCGGGCGAGGCTTTGCTTGGCGTTGAGCGCTCTGCGGGTGGAAAGCGCTGGCGACTGCGCGGCGCAGACGAAGCGCAGACAAAATTAATTCAGCAGCAGCTCGGCGTTTCGGATTTGACGGCGCGCCTTCTCGCCAGCCGCGGTATCGACGCAGAGCATGCCGCAGACTTCTTAGAGCCGACGCTAAAACGCGGCCTGCCTGATCCATCGACCTTCGCGGATATGGACAAAGCCGCGGCTCTTATTTTGGACGCCTTAATTGCCGGGAAGTCCGTCACGGTCTTCGCCGATTATGATGTGGATGGCGGCAGTAGCGCGGCGCAGCTCATTCGCTGGGCGCGCGAAATGGGTTATCCAATGGGACTTTATGTGCCCGACCGCGTCACCGAAGGTTACGGGCCATCGGCCAAAGCGCTCCTTGCGCTTAAAGAAGACGGCGTTGATTTGGTTGTGACTGTGGATTGCGGCGCGGCCGCTTATGGCGCGCTTGAGGCTGCCGAC
>CALKXN010000063.1 GCA_938003555.1 uncultured Robiginitomaculum sp.
ATATCTTAGATGCTGCGGCCGAAGAGTTTGCAGAAACGCCGCTCATGGAAGTCGCCAATACAGAGCTTTACGGGCCCTATCGTTGGGGGCGCTATGATCTGATCGTGCTCCCGCCAAGCTTCCCCTTTGGCGGAATGGAAAATCCGCGCCTATCCTTTATGACACCAACCCTGATTGCAGGGGATAAATCCCTTACAAATGTGGTCGCCCATGAACTGGCCCATAGCTGGTCCGGAAATCTTGTCACAAATTCGAATTGGCGAGATGCATGGCTCAATGAAGGTTTCACAAGCTATGTTGAAAACCGCGTCATGGAAGACCTGTATGGCGCGGGCCGCGCTGTGATGGAACAGTCGCTAGATATGGAGGGTTTGAAACGGGCTGTATCCGAGGCAAAGCGGCCGCAGCTGACGCAGCTTAAATTGCCTGGCGATATGGAGCATCCTGACGACGCCTTTACGCTTGTGTCTTATATTAAGGGCGCGAATTTTCTGTTTTTCCTCGAAGATCGTTTTGGGCGGGACGCCTTTGACCCGTTCCTCAAATCATACTTCAACGCTTATGCGTTTGAGAGCGTGACAACAGAAGATTTTCTCTCTTTTTTAGATGCCAATTTACGTAATAAATATCCAGATGCTGTCACGGACGCCGAATTAAAGGAGTGGGTTTATGGTCAAGGTCTTCCCGCCACGATCCGTGATCCGCAATCGGATGCATTTGATAAAGTCGCCGCCGCGTCACTGCGTTGGTCTAGCGGCGAAATTCCGGCTGCGCAGCTGCCCACGGCGCAGTGGTCAACGCATGAATGGCTGTATTTCCTGAACGGTCTGCCGGACTTAACGCAGGCGCAATATAAAGAGCTTGATGATACATTTAGCCTGACCGGCACGCAAAACGCCGAAACCGCATTTGCATGGTATATGCAAGCGATCAAAGGCGGCTATGCCCCCGCTATGCCAGCATTAGAGGATTTTTTGATGACGGTTGGGCGGGGTAAATTTATCTACCGTCTCTATGGGGCTTTAAAGGATAATGGACAGGCTGATATGGCGGGCCGTATTTTCGCGAAGGCTAAAGCGGGGTATCACCCCATAGCGCAGCGCCGTATCAGCGATATTCTAGCGAAGTAATTTTTCAAGCCGCCATTTTTATGGCGAGACCATTTGCTGACTTTACATAGGGGGCGGCGCGCGCCATCCCCTCTGCATGACAACGCCCCGCGCCATTCTTAAATCGACATTTGGGTTCGATGATTTTCGCCCCGGTCAAGGCGGCGTCATTGACATGATTATGGCCGGCCAGAACGTGCTGGCCGTCATGCCGACAGGGGCCGGTAAGTCCTTGTGTTACCAAGTCCCCGCCTTGCTTTTTGATCGCGTGACCATCGTTATATCGCCGCTTGTGGCGCTGATGGATAACCAAGTTGCAGGCCTTCGGGCCAATGGTGTTGAGGCCGCATGTATTCATTCAGGACAATCGCGCGAGGCCAATGTCGCGCAGTGGCGAAATGTGGCGTCTGGCCGAGCGAAACTTTTATATCTGTCACCGGAACGGTTGATGACGCCGCGCATGATTTCGGCGATGAAGGGCTTGTCGCCCGCCATGTTTGTGATTGATGAAGCGCATTGTGTATCCAAATGGGGCCCGGCTTTTCGCCCGGAATATGCGCAGCTCTCTGAGCTTAAAACGGATTTTCCTGATGCGGTTATTGCCGCATTTACGGCGACAGCGGATGAGGCGACGCGCAGCGATATTGCCCAGACACTATTTAATAATCGCGGCCAAATTATCGTGCAGGGCTTTGATCGGCCTAATCTGTCCCTTGCAATCAATTCTAAAACAGATCGCAAAGCGCAGCTGGCTGACTTCATGGAGAGCGTGCGCGGACAGTCGGGGATTGTTTACGCGCTGTCGCGCAAAAATACTGAAGAATTTGCGGCGCATTTAGTTGCCGCAGGGCACAAGGCTTTGCCTTACCATGCCGGACTGGACGCAAAGCTGCGTTTTGACACGCAAGAACGGTTCATGGCCGAAGAGGGCATGGTTATTGTTGCGACGATTGCTTTTGGCATGGGGATCGACAAGCCCGATATACGATTTGTCTATCACACCAATCTGCCAGGCTCGCTTGAAGCCTATTATCAAGAAATCGGCCGCGCGGGGCGGGACGGCGCGCCGGCGGTCACGGCGCTCTGTTACGGGCTTGATGATGTGCGCATGCGCCGCCAATTTATTATGAATGACGGGGCAGGGGATGATCATCAGGTCAGAGAGCTGCGCCGTCTCGACTCGCTTTTGTCCTATTGCGAAGCGTCGACCTGTCGCCGACAGGTGATGCTCGCCTATTTTGGTGAAGACGCCGCCGCCTGCGGGAATTGCGATAATTGCCTCAACCCGCCGGATATGATTGACGCAACGCAGCCGCTGCAATGCATTTTAACAACAATAGAAGATACCGGCGCGCGCTTTGGCCAAGCTCATGTCATTGCGGTCGCGCGCGGCGCAGATACGCAGCGCATTCGCCAATTCAGCCATGATCAAACCAAAGGCTATGGCGCGGCCAAAGCGATGGGCGCGTCCTATCTTCAGGGTCTTGTCCGTCAAGCGCTCGCCAGTGGGCATATTGATATGGATATTGAACGCTTTGGCGCGCTGATGATTACGGATAAAGGGCGTGACGTATTACGCGGTCATGAGGTCTTTAAATGCAAAGACATAATCATAAGCGCAGCGGGTAAATCGACGGACCGCAAACGCGCAAAGCCTAAAGCGCAAAGCAATTTGTCCAAGCAAAATCAAGAACTCTTGGTGGAGCTAAAGGCCAAGCGCATGGAGATTGCTCGCGGCCTTGGTAAGCCTGCCTATATTGTCTTTAGCGATGCTACACTGATCGACATGGTGCGCAAGCGCCCCGTCAGCCCGGAGGCCATGCTGGATGTATCCGGCGTTGGCGCCGTCAAATATGAACGATTTGGCGCCGTATTCTTGGACGTGATCAAAAGCGCAGGCCAAGCGTAAACCCGTCTTAATTCCGATCATTTATAGAGGCTTTAGCGCCTTAAGAAAGCCTTAACGGGGATGATAGCGTTAAGACTTGAGACACATATACGGATGTTTGCCATTCTTATGATTAATGCGTGTTAAGACTCATGGCTTTGCTTTGAAAGCCCCCTTCAAATAAACAGCCAAGGCGTAAAAATGTCATTTTTTTTACGCTTCATTTCTACATCCTGACGCATATGACGTAATTACATTTTAAGGCGGGTTAATCATTTTTTGCATTAGAGTAATAAATTTTTAATCAATAATAACGCGTTTATACTTAGTGTAATCTTTAATTTACTTTATCTGTATAAGTATTTTTAAACACATATTTTACCTCCATCTTTCATTTTACATGTCTCATTACACGCATGGAAAAAGACGATGTTCAATTTCACACTTGCAAAATCAGACCTTAATCTAAGCCAGGGCGGCGCAATGCGCTGGGCCCGAATGGCGATTGGGTGGCTGCTGATGATTGTGTTTGCGACATTGGCCTCACAACAGGCGCTGGCGACAACCTACACCGAGACGGTGCCTGGCGGTAATGGCCCGATCCCAAATACATATCCTCCTGTGGGCGGCACAATGTTTGTTTTGGTTGGGGCGAACGGGAACCTGTATTATCAGTTCGTCAATCCCTCCACGCAGTTCCAAGGGTTTCAGTTGACGGGGTCTCCGGCTGCATTTCGCGGCGCGCCGACATTCCAGCTTGGCCCAACGCAGTCGCTTAATTGCGGTATTGTATCGTGTGCCGATTATTTTGGCGGCAGCATTGTTGAGGGCTATTCACGCCTGACTGTTCGCGACGCCGATGCTTGTCCCGGTAATTTTGATTATCAAGATGTGACATATGAAGTGAACGGTATCACAGTCAGCAGCCTTTCTGATTTACCTGCAGATGCGGAGCGTACAAATTTAACGGGCACAACATCCCTTGGATTTGAAGACTGTTTCCGGAACGCCAATACTGAAACGACGACGGCGTGGTTTGATCTGCCCGGCGCGCTTCTCTCCGATATTTTGGCGACAGGGGGCACAACGCCTTTCATCACCGATACAGATGGTTGGGGCGGCGGCCGAGGCGATAATGCTTGGTTCTTTAGAGATGGCCAAGATGCGACGGGTACGCCCGAGGTTGCGCCCGGTATTCGGATTACAAAAACAGCCGACCGCACCGAATATGCAGCCGTTGGCGATGTTATAAATTATAGCTTCTTCGTTGAGAATATCGGTTCAGTTACGCTGAACGATATTGTCGTTTCTGACTCATTCATTACAGGGACAATCAATTGTCCCTCCACATCGCTAAATACCGGTCAAACAATGACCTGTACGGGCCAGCATAGCGTGACTCAGGCCAATCTTGATTTAGATGATGTCTTTGTAAATACCGCAGATGTCTCCGCCAACCCCACTGAGGGCCAGCTTGGCGCGGTATCCGGGACGTTGACGATTCCTGGCCCTGCAGCTGATAATGCGATGACGCTGACGAAAACGGCATCCGACACAACCGATGTTGAGACGGGTGACACGATCACATATACATATGTGGCGCGCAATACGGGCAATATCACGATGGATAATGTGTCCATTTCTGACGCGCATAATGGCGCAGGAACATTATCCGCGATTTCGCCTGCCTCCGTGACGCTTGCGCCGGGCGCGCAGCAAATTTTCACGGCAACATATGTCGTCGCGCAAGCGGATGTGGATGCGGGCGTCGATATTACCAATACAGCAACAGTAAATGCGACGCCGCGCCGCGGGACATTTACGCCTGTGACGGCGGATGAATCCGTTGACGTGATTAACCCAATCACCAGCGCGACATTCACCAAAGCGGCGTCTGACACAACAAATGTCAATGCAGGTGA
>CALKXN010000064.1 GCA_938003555.1 uncultured Robiginitomaculum sp.
CATCCCGATGTCGCGGAATGCGCTGTCTTAGGCATTGATGATAAACTGAAAGGCCAGATTCCGATTGGCTTTATCATTCTGAAAGATGGCACCGGACGGGACGAAATTGATGTCGAAGCTGAGTGTGTAGGGTTGATACGCTCAAAGATTGGCGCTGTCGCCGCCTTAAAAATTATCATGGCCGTTAGCCGATTACCAAAGACACGCTCCGGCAAAATCTTAAGGGGCACGATCCGTAAAATTGCAAATTCCGAAAACTGGTCCTTACCCGCCACGATTGATGACCCGGCCATATTGGATGAAATCGCGGAAGTCCTTACCGGTCGCGGTATCCTCTAACAAAAAAAATGGCGCCCGACCTCATGGGAATGGATCGGACGCCAAGTAATGGACAAGGGGGGAGCCCCATGGATTAGGGCAACCTTGCCACCGGGAAGTTACTCCCGATTCATACGGTTCTCGATGAGTTCATCAACGACTTCAGGCTCGGCTAAGGTCGACGTATCTCCAAGGTTACCAAATTCATTTTCTGCTATCTTGCGCAAGATGCGGCGCATGATTTTTCCCGAACGGGTCTTGGGAAGCCCCGGCGCAAATTGAATGAGGTCCGGGGAAGCAATTGGGCCTATTTCCGCGCGCACATGTTTGACCAGATCTTTTCGCAGCGCTTCGTCGACCTCAACATCCATCCTCACGGTCACATAGGCATAAATGCCCTGTCCCTTAATATCATGCGGATAGCCAACAACGGCGGCTTCAGCGACAGCGTCGTGAGACACGAGCGCGCTTTCGACCTCGGCTGTTCCCATACGGTGGCCGGACACATTGATTACATCATCGACGCGGCCCGTAATCCAGTAAAAGCCATCCGCATCGCGGCGGCATCCATCCCCTGTAAAATAGTTTCCGGGATAGGCGCTAAAATACGCGTCTTTGAACCGCTTATGATCACCATAAACCGTCCGCATTTGCCCCGGCCACGATTCCGTAATGATTAAATTCCCGTCTGTGGCGCCCTCTAAAACATTACCCTCAGGCCCGACTAATTCGGGTTTGATACCAAAAAATGGATGACTGCCTGAACCTGGTTTCATAGGCGTTGTTCCCGGCAGAGGCACGATCATTGCGCCGCCTGTTTCCGTTTGCCACCATGTATCAACAATCGGGCAGCGGCCTTCACCAACAACATGAAAATACCATTCCCAGGCTTCAGGGTTGATAGGTTCTCCTACTGTTCCCAATAAGCGTAGAGACTTGCGAGACGTGGCTTTAACAGGTCCTTCGCCCTCGCGCATTAAAGCTCGAATAGCTGTTGGGGCTGTGTAGAAGAGCGAAACTTGATGCTTATCGCAGACCTGCCAAAAACGCGACGCATCAGGATAGGTCGGCACACCTTCAAACATCACAGTCGTCGCGCCATTGGCGAGAGGGCCATAGACGATGTAGGTGTGCCCTGTGACCCACCCCACATCGGCGGTGCACCAATAGACGTCATCCTCTTTGAGATCAAAAACATAGTCATGGGTCATGGCGGCCCAAACGAGATATCCACCCGTTGTATGCAGGACGCCTTTTGGTTTTCCAGTCGAGCCACTTGTATACAGAATAAATAGCGGATCTTCCGCATTCATCGGCTCCGGGGGGCACTCTGCCGGAACGGCCTTAACTTCATCATGAAGATAAAAATCACGGCCTGACTTCATCTCAACATCGGCGCCTGTACGGCGAACGACGAGCACGCTTTCTACAATGCCGGCTATATCGCATGCCGCATCACAATTGGTCTTTAGGGGCACTTTTTTAGACCCGCGCAGCCCTTCATCCGCCGTTATGACAAAGCGGGAGTCACAATCTGTGATCCGCCCAGCCAAAGCATCCGGCGAAAATCCCCCGAAGACCACCGAATGAACTGCGCCAATGCGCGCGCACGCCAGCATGGCGTAAGACGCCTCCAGGATCATTGGCATATAGATAGTAACGCGGTCGCCTTTCTTGACGCCGCGCTTTTTCAGCACATTCGCGAACTGGCAAACCGCATGATAGACCTGCCGATAGGAAAGCGTCTGCGACTCGCTCGGGTCATCGCCCTCCCAAATAATCGCCGCCTTATCGCCGCGCGTGGCGAGGTGGCGGTCAAGACAGCTCGTCGTGACATTCAAAACACCATCAGCGTACCACTCAATATTAAAATCACCTTCTTCCCAAGAGACATTTTTAGCCTTGGTATAAGGTTTCATCCAATCAATACGCTGACCGTGCTCACTCCAAAAACTCTCAGGGTCTGCAATGGAGCGGTCATACATTTTTTTGAATGTTTCAGGCGTAAGGTTAGCCTGACGCGCAAAGGCATCAGGCACAGGGTAGACAGGTTCGTCTTGTTCAATCACAATTTCAGCTCCGATTTATGGATATTAATTTCTAAAAATTAAAAACCATATTTTGTCGAGAATGTTGCCCGGGTAATGCTTCCATCGTCCCCATTTTCTCGCTCTTTGACCCCGTACATGAGTTCAGCTCCCATAGTGATTTTAGGGGCGATATCCCAGAGTAACGCAGCATAGCCGGATTGCACAGATTTTGTGGACGCGGGGTTAAGCGCTGTCAGGAAATCTGGATTATCAGCAAAAAGTGCGGAATACCCAATATTGAAACGTGCTGTGTCACCAAATGGCTGACGGAAGGCAACATATCCGCCATATGAAGGAATGGCCTCTAGCTCACCTGTTGTCGGGTTGAGCGCGGCGCCGTTCAGAGCGTTTAGCCCGATATATCGGCCCATGCCTTCACCTGCGGCTGCTTGGAAGCGGATGTCGCTTTTTTCGCCAACCTTAACCCGGCCAGCCACATTCACTCCATATCCGAAGGTTGAGTCGTCGATGGCCGTGCCTGTTTCAAGCCTCAGCTGACGGCCGATACCAGCCACGGAAATATTGCCGTAATCGCCTTTCAAATTGTAACGCGCGATAACGTCTGGGATTGAATTGCCATCGGCCTCGATACGTCCTGATCCGGCGGACGGCGTAATCGTTGCGTTTCCGGTTTCCAATGCGACCTGAAAATTACCGCTTGTATAACGGATCATAGGCTGGCGCATAAAGACCATGCCGTCAGAAAGCGCTAGGAAGCTGGCGCTTTCCGGAATGGCTGAAGTATTTTGAAAGGTCGACCATTCTTGACCAATACGCAGACCGTTATAATCGAGATATGCGCGGCGGAGCCGAGGAGAGTATGAGTTAGAAACGCGTTCATTGCCTTGGGCTGAACCCAGAAAATCCATTTCAAGGTGGGCCGTTGCTTTCTGGGAGCCAACATCACGCTGCGCGCTAATAGAAAGGCGGGAAGCTTGAGCCGTAAAGTCTGTGACCGTTGTTGATTCCCCTCCAATAGGAGTCACACTTGGAATATAAAAGTCACGCGCAATCGAGCTTGATCCAATAGCGCCGTCAGAGAGATGCGTGACATGAGCATCAAGATCAATATAGCCGCCAATCTTGAAGGTTGTATCTCCAACTTGAAAACCCGAGCTTGAAACTTTACCCGTCGGCGCACCAACCGCGAGAGGTTCCATAATTCTCTGTTCTAATAGAATTACATCGCTTTCGCCTTTGGCTTTTTCGGCTGCGAGTTCTGACTTTAAGACAGCTATTTGCGCTTCCATAGCCTGTAAGCGCGCTTCAATGGATGAGCTTTGTGCAAAAGCGCTTGGCGCGATCGATGTTGCGATTCCGGCCAGTAAAATAAGTTTGAGACTTTTTCTCATGAGATTCTCCCCTTTGTAATTAAAGAAGTTGTCTCCTAACTTATGACTTCGCGCCATTAGCCATTGGTGCTAAGACTAAGGTCTAATACACGAAAGTCTTAGACCCCGTGTAAAAGATAGAAAAGACAACAAGCCAATAGTAAGTTGGCGAGAGGGAAAAGAATTTGACCGAAGCAGTGAAAGTGCTGGTCATTGACGACCATCCGCTCTTTCGGGGCGCGCTTGAACTCGCCCTCATCAAAGCTGAAATCACCCCGCAACATATTG
>CALKXN010000065.1 GCA_938003555.1 uncultured Robiginitomaculum sp.
ATTTATGTGACTATGAGGGCGAGTCCCACCACAAGCTTGCCGCTGCAGTCGAATTTATTCACAGCGCCACACTTCTGCATGATGATGTGGTCGATGAGAGCGCGCTGCGCCGCGGCCGCAAAACCGCTAACCGCGTCTGGGGCAATAGCGCCACGATTTTGGTCGGAGACTTTCTCTTTGCCCGCGCCTTTAACCTGATGGTTGAGACGCAAAATATCGAAGCGCTTGGCATTTTGTCCAACGCTTCATCCGTCATTGCCGAAGGCGAAGTCCATCAACTGGCCGCCCTGCGTAATGTTGATATGACAGAGTCTGTTTATATGGACGTGATTGGCGCAAAGACAGCGGCGCTATTTTCTGCTGCGGCCGAAGTCGCGCCCGTCATTGCGGGATGCCCGCTGGCATATCGCCAAGCCCTTCGCCGTTATGGTCAAGAGCTTGGCCTGGCTTTCCAGCTTGTCGATGACGCGCTGGATTATGGCGGTTTGGAAAGCGCGCTAGGTAAATCCGTGGGCGATGATTTCCGCGAAGGTAAAATGACGCTCCCCGTTATCCGGGCCTATGCGTCGGGCAGTGATGAGGACAAAGTCTTTTGGCGCCGCGTCATTTCCGATCACGACCAAAGCGACGTCGATCTGGAAATTGCCGTATCTAAACTGCGTAAAGCCGGAGCGCTAAAAAGCACGCTGGACGAGGCGCGCCGCCGCGTTGAAAATGCCAAAAAAGCGCTCGCAATATTTCCTGACAATGAATGGAAAGCTGCGCTTAAAGATATTGCCGGATTTGTTGTTGCCCGCGTCAGCTAGTCGTTGAAGGGCAAACGTTGATGCGCCAGCATATAAATCGTCATGGATAGAACGACAAACCACAGAAAATAGGCCCCGGAGCTAAGCATCTCGGACACGCCGCCAAAGACCGCGCCAAAGGCGCACACTAAAGCCAGAAACCCATATATAAGCGTAACCGTAACATGACTGCGTCCTGCGATAATGCTGCGCTGATAAAGGTGACGACGATGCGGCGTCGTGAGCTTTTCCCCGCGCCGAAAACGCACCGCCATTGTGAGCAGGCTATCGGCCAAAAAGGGCATCAACAGAATTGGCCCGACATAGAGCAAGCGCTCGCCATAAGGATGGGCCGGCAGTGACAGGCTCGCTACAGCAATCATATATCCAATAAAGAGCGACCCAGTATCGCCGCAGAAAATCTTTGCGCTGTTGCGTAAATTATACGGCATGAATCCCATCAGCGGACCAATGAGCAATAGCCCAAATATCGCCGCTGTCGTGACGCCCCCCAGCAATCCGCAAATGACCAAAGCGATACTGACGATAAGGGCGGTTAACGTCATCAATCCATTCGCCCCGTCCATAAAATTGACGACATTAATGACAACAAATATCCAAAGCGCGGCGCCGATATGGGCCAAAGGGTCAGGGAATTGAACAACAGTTTCTCCAAGAGGCAAAGCCAGCGGCAGTCCTGTAATAAGTGGCACCGCAGCGCTAATAATCCCGATCAGAAAGAACTTTACGGATGTCGGCACATGAAAGACATCGTCCACCAATCCCAGCGCCGCCAGCAATAACCCCAGACCAAAGAGCGCTTTAATATCTGCGCCAATCTCAAAATTGGGATAAAATTTCGATAGGGCAAACATCACAGCAAATGCGCCGACCACAATGCCAAGCCCGCCTGCGCTCGGCGTGACTTTACTATGCGAGCTCCGCGCATCGGGATGATCTGATATTCGTAAAGACATAGCAAAGCCCGTCACAGCCAGCGCCACAAAAAATCCGATGAGCGTGATATGGGTAAACATTGAGCTCATGACGGATCTCCAAACCCGCCGGCCCAAATCCACCACTGCGGATGCGCAGCAGAAAGGTGAGCCTGAATGTCATGAGCGCTTTGCATATCTTGCGTTATGGCAAAACAGCTCGCGCCGCTACCAGACATGCGTGATAATTTCACGCCCGGCTGCCCAGAGAGCTGATCCAGCACGCGAATAATATCGGGCTGTAAATCACAGGCTATCGGCTGAAGATCATTACGCCCCGCCCGCGCAGCCGTAATTAAGTCAGCGTTGCTCGGCTGCGCCAAATCCCCGGCCGGGCCTTGATCAAAGGCGTGAAAGATTTTTCCGGTGGAAACAGGAACGCCCGGATTGACTAATAGGCCGTAATGACGCCCCTGCCCTGTCATGCGCGATACCGTCTCACCAATGCCGGACATCATCGCCGTGCGCGACAAAAGACAGACCGGGATATCCGCGCCGATTTCTTCACTGCGCGCAATGTCGCTCACCGCGCGACCTGAAAAATTTGCGACATGGCGCATCGCGGCGGCGGCGTCAGCACTGCCCCCGCCAATGCCGGAGGATAGCGGTAAATTTTTGATAAGGTGAAAGCGAAGATATGGCCCGCCCAATTGGTTGTGCGCAAAGCGCGCCGCGCGCAAAATGAGATTATCTTCGCCCGCAGAAAGCCCCGCACCAAATGGCCCGTCAATCGTAAGGCTAAATTGATTTGATATTTGCGCGGTCAGAACATCCGCCGCATCGGCAAAAACAACATGCGAGCTAAGCGGATGATAACCATCATCGCGCGCGCCGCCAACATGTAGAGTTAAGTTAACTTTGGCGCGGGCGAGTTCTATTGCGGGCTGTGACATCTCACTTATTCCCAATGCTCGCCGCTATGGCATGCCCGCAGCAGCTTCGAGGCCGCCTTTAAGTTTGACTTCAAGACGCGCGCGCTCTTCATCTGTTGGATCGAGATCAAGGGCGTGACGCCATTGATACCCAGCCTCGCGCAAACGGCCAAGCTTCCAATAGACATCACCTAAATGATCAATAATCGTCGCGCTATTTGGGGCCTTTGCAGAGGCATCTTCAAGATGGATGCGCGCTTCGCTATATTGGCCCAATTTGTAATGCGCCCAGCCTAAACTGTCGATAATCGCGCCGCTATCGGGCTCTAAGCGCACCGCAGTGCGGATCATCTCAAAGGCCTCATCCAAATTTTCGCCGCGTTCAACCCAGCTATATCCAAGATAGTTCAAAGCGTCGGCATAATCCGGCTTTAACTCCAAAACCCGCTTAAAATCCGCTTCAGCCTCAGACCAGCGTTTTAATTCGTGCAAGCAAATGGCTTTAAAATAAAGCGGCTCAGGGTTAGAGGCGATTTCTTCATCGCTCATATCCGCAATCAAAGCCTCATATTGTGGCAAAGCAGAAGCGTAATCTTCTTTGATGAGATAACCGCGGCCCAAAGATTCGCGCACAAGGAAAATCGGATGATCCTTAACAAGCCCTTTGAGGAGGCTAATTGCGCGGTCATCTTCGTCATTGCGAAACATTACATTGGCCCGCGCTAAACGCGCGGTTACGGTATAGTCGGATTTATCATCAATGGTCTGATATAGGTCTTCCGCATCGGCTTGGCGTTCTTCGCGCTCAAGGACTGTACCTAGCCAGATTTTTGCAAAATCCTCATCCGGGTTCATCATTAACGCAATGCGAAGATAATATTCACCAAGATTATGCGCTCCGCCTTCACTAAAATAGGCTCCGGCTGGGTCAATCAAAGCGCGCGCAGCATGATCCGCCGCGCTCATTTTATCGTCCATCGCCTGGCCGGATTTTAGACGCGTTAGGCCCGTATATATCGGGCCGCTTTTAACGCCGCCTCGGCGGGTTGAAAAACTCTCCAACACGGCAATCGCGCCGGGAATATCGCCATTTTGAGATTTGTGGCGCGCTTGGGACATGATGCGCAAAATAGGACTAACGCCCGTCTTTGCGACGCGGTCAAAATTACGATCCGCGTCTTCTGTTTCTCCGGTCTCACTGAGGATGACCGCTTTTTGCATTGCGGCGATAACGTCAAAATAACCCCCGACCTCAATTTCGTCAAAAATTTCAAGCGCGCGGGCCGCGTTACCGTCTCCATATTGCGCCCAGCCTTCCATCATCGCGATTAAAACGCCCAGCGCCGGATCATCAGGTTGCTCTGCAAGACGCTGAGCCGCTTTATCATATCTCCCCTTACGCATGTCATGCGCGGACAAAACGATACGCGCCAGGGGCTCTGTATTATCCAGCGAGCTCATCTCTATGGATAATGTACGCGCCAGCGTAATGTCACCCGCCAGAACCGCAGAGCGGATGGCTTCTGCGCCCAGCTCTACATTCTCTGAGTCGCGCGCAAAGGCCGAAGAGAAGTATTTGGAGCGTGCCTGCGCATCTTCCATTTGATCGGCATATTTACCGGACAGATAGTCGGCATAAAGCTTCGCTTCGGGCGGGCTGTCCATGCTGTTAAAATGTTGGGGGCCTGCCGCATTCGCGCAGCCGCTGATGATTACGCCAAATGCAGCGGCGCAAATGGCGCGAAGTAAAGAGTTTTTCAATTTCATAACCTTTATAATGGCGATTTTCGCGCCTTAACCAAGCCCGCAACGCATGCAATCACATCACAACCGCGTGGACGATCCCGCGCGGTTAGATGCTACATATTCGGATAATTCGGCCCGCCGCCGCCCTCAGGCACAGTCCAAACGATGTTGCGGCTCGGGTCTTTAATGTCACAGGTTTTACAGTGAATGCAGTTTTGCGCATTGATATTAAAACGCGGGTTCGAGCCATCATCATCGCGCAGAACTTCGTAAACCCCGGCTGGGCAATAGCGCTGCGCGGGTTCATCAAATTCAGGCAAGTTCACATCGATCGGAATTGACGCATCAATCAGCTTCAAATGACTGGGCTGCTCTTCGCCGTGATTGGTGTTGGTGAAACTTACATTTGTCAGGCGATCAAATGAGATCACGCCATCTGGTTTGGGGTAGTCAATTTTCTTATGCTTACCCGCCGGCTCGATAGAGGCCGCGTCATCTTTTTTATGGCTAAGCGTCGTCGATAATTTCAGCTTAAACAGATTCAGCAAGCCGCCAATGGGGTTGAATTTAAACACTGTATTGACCCACATATCCGGGCCGCCCAGCATTATGCCGCCTAGGAGTTGGCCAAAGCGCCCACTCAACGGCGCGACATTGCGCACAGGTTTAAGGTCTTTCCCGACTTCGCCGTTCATCAGCGCCATGTGATACGCGACAAGCTCGTCGCCGCTGCGTCCAGCTTTTATTGCCGTATATGCCGCCTCAGCGGCTTCGATACCGCTGTGCATGGCGTTATGATTGCCCTTAATGCGGGGCAGATTCACAAGACCCGCAGAGCACCCTAGAAGCGCGCCGCCCGGGAAGCATGTTTTTGGAATGGACTGAAATCCGCCCTTGGTCACAACGCGCGCGCCATAAGCAATGCGCTTGCCGCCTTCGAGAATAGACTTAATGGACGGATGATGTTTCCAGCGCTGGAACTCTGCATAAGGATAAAGATGCGGGTTTTTGTAATTTAGATCGACGATATAGCCAAGATAGACTTGGTTGTTTTCAGCGTGATATAGAAATGATCCGCCGCCCTGTTTAAAGCCCAGTGGCCAACCTGCGGTATGCAGCACTTCGCCTTCACGGTGATTTTCGGGTTTAATCTCCCAAACCTCTTTCATACCCAGACCGAATTTGCCTGGCTCACAATCTGATTCCAGATCGTATTTTTTACGCACGATTTGCGACAGCGATCCACGCGCGCCTTCGGAAAGCAGCACATATTTGCCGTGCAGTTCCATGCCCGGCTCATAAGCTTCGCCCTTGGTGCCGTCTTTGGAAATCCCAAATTCTCCGGCAATGACGCCTTTGACCTGCCCTTTATCGCCATAAACCAGACCGGAACATGACATGCCCGGAAAGACTTCAACGCCAAGGCTTTCGGCCTGCTCTGCCATCCAGCGGCAGACATTCGCCATAGAGACGATATAGTTGCCGTGATTATGCATCAATGGCGGCATTAAAACTGTCGGGAGCGGCATGGCGCCAGCTGGGCCCAAAAGATGTAGCTTATCCGCTTTAACCTTGGTCGTAACGGGCGCGCCTTTCTCTTTCCAATCCGGCATCAGGCGGTTGAGACCCGCCGGATCAAGAACCGCGCCGGACAGAATATGCGCGCCGACCTCTGATCCTTTCTCAAGGACAACAACGCTAATATCATCTCCGCCCAGCTGTTTTAAGCGTATCGCCGCAGATAATCCTGCGGGGCCTGCGCCAACAATAACAACATCATATTCCATGCTTTCGCGGTCAAAAGCTTGTGTCTCGCTCATGTGAGTCTCCGAATTTTTGTCTCTTTTGCCCTAATCCGCCGCAAATTCCAATGATTTAACGTCGCATTGTTCGGCATAATGCTGTGAACAGGGCTAGTCTTTGCCCCGCTTTGGCCATAGAGGGAGCGCGCGGCCAGACCCGCTTCATTTTTACCGATAAAGAATCCTATGACGTCTCCTTCCCCCGCGACCCACGCCGTGCACCCGGCCCTTCAATCCGCCCTTGATAAGAAAGGCTATGAAACGCTGACGCCCGTGCAATCGGCTGTGATTGACGACGCCCTAGCGGGCCGCGATATGTTGGTGAGCGCGCAGACAGGCAGCGGCAAGACCGTCGCCTTTGGTTTGGCGATGGCCGATAGCTTAATGGGCGAAGCTGATCGCCTTCCCCATGCCAATTCCCCGCTTGCGCTGATTATTGCGCCGACGCGTGAACTGGCCTTGCAGGTTAAACGCGAACTCGATTGGCTCTACGCTGACGCCGGCGCAAAAACCGCCAGCTGTGTGGGCGGCATGGACATGCGCGACGAACGGCGCGCCCTGTCGCGCGGCGCGCATATTGTTGTCGGCACGCCGGGACGCTTGTGCGATCATTTAAAACGCGGCTCGCTGGATTTATCCGATGCGCGCGTTACGGTTCTCGATGAAGCCGACGAAATGCTAAAAATGGGATTTCGCGAAGAGTTGGATATGATTCTCAACGCCGCGCCCGAAGAGCGCCGCACATTATTATTCTCCGCCACTGTCCCCAAGTCTATCATGGGCATGGCCAAAAAATATACCCGCGACTCTGTCCGCGTGAATACAGCCGCCGAGTCAAAACAGCATTTGGACATTACCTACCGCGCCCTGACCGTTGCGCCGTCAGATACAGAAAATGCGATTATCAATATTTTGCGCTATTATGATGCCAAGAACGCCATCGTCTTTGGCGATACCCGCGTTGCGGTAAACCGCATGGTCTCGCGCTTTAATAATCGCGGATTCAAAGTCGTCGCCCTGTCCGGTGAGCTTTCCCAAAAAGACCGCAGCAGCGCCCTTCAAGCGATGCGCGATGGCCGCGCCAAAGTCTGTATCGCCACCGACGTGGCCGCCCGCGGGCTTGACCTTCCGGATTTGGAACTGGTTATTCACGCCGCTTTGCCAAAAAACTCTGAAATCCTGCTTCATCGCTCCGGCCGGACGGGCCGCGCGGGCCGCAAAGGCACGTCGATCATGATCGTGGGCAAGAATAAGTTTCGCAGCGCCAACCGCCTTCTGGACGGCGCAAAGCTCAAAGCGGAATGGGGCACGCCGCCCTCTGCCGAAGACGTCATGGTCAAGGACGCAGAGCGCTTGATGAATGACCCGATCTTAACGGCCGACATTAGCGAACAAGATCTCAGCACCGCGCAAAATTTGCTGGAAAAATTCACACCCGAACAAGTGGCCGCCGCCTTTGCGCGTCAATACCGCGAAGCGCGCAGCGCCCCCGAAGAATTAATGGATGTCGATACGCCGGATTATAAATCCCGCGACCGTGACGGCGGCAAAGGCAATAGACGTGAAAAGCGCGAACCCCGCGAGCCACGTAGCCGCAGCGATTTTGATGATGGCGTCTGGTATCAAATCAATGTTGGCCGCAAGCAAAATGCAGAGCCGCGCTGGATCTTGCCGATGCTCTGCACATCCGGCGGATTAAAGAAGAACGAAATTGGAGCGATTAAAATTAGCCAAGGCGTCACATTCTTCCAAATCGCAGGCAGTGGCGTTGAGCGTTTCACATCGGCCATAGGCGATAGCGGCAAAATCGAAAAAGCCATTACCGCCACGCGTATTGACGGAAAACCCGACTTTAGCGCCGAAGACAGCCGCCCGGAATTTAAGCCCCGCGACAAGGCCGCTTATCCCTCCAAGAAAAAAGGCCCGCCCAAAGCCCGCAGCCCTCACAAAAAAGATAAATTTGCCGGACAAGGCAAATATGACGGCAAGCGCAAAGGTAAAAAATCAGGCGGCAAAACGGACAAACCCGATTGGGACCCTGCCGCCGAAGATCAGCGCGGGCCAAAAGCCGAACGCAAAACAGACGGCGGAAAACCCAAAAGCAAACGCCCCCCGTCCAACACATCCTTCAAGGGAAAATCAGACGGCGGATCACAGTTTAAACGTAAGCCGCGCAAGAAAAGCTAGAGCGAAGGCACTAGAGCAAGCATAAATGCGCTCAGGGAATGAGTTTAAAGACTAAAAATTACGTTCAAAAGGTTCGGTATCAGCGATGAAATTAGACGCTGCCGGATCAATTTTGAATGTTACCATATCAAGAACTTTATCATTCGGAACTAAGCCAGCCTTCTTCACCCCATAGCCCAGTAGGGATTTGAGCTGACGGTGAGTTTGACTCGACTCTCTATAGCTTGATTTAATCCCAAATTTATGACGCATTGTTGCATTGGCAACCATGTTCGCATTCTTGATCTTGCTCTCTTTTGTTGAATATTCAGTTGTGACAGAGACACAAAACTCACGATTATCAACGCGATGCGGCGAATTGAGCGGCCACGTCACGGCTTGACCATTTTCTAAATCAAAGACTTGGGCATGCTGATCAAACTCAGGTGTATATGGAAGATCGTCATCTAAATATCGAAGCATTTTTGCTTCATAGGCGCGGTCTGGAATAAATTCTTCCGTTTCCGGATAAATATAAATTCGCTTTTTACCGCGCACATGCCACAGAATAATATGTGTTTTATCAAAGTGATAAGGCACTTGGGCAATAGGCGACGAAATCAAAATTCCGCCATGTGCGTTGTAAGGTTTTTGAGAAAGCGCCTCTCCCAAATCGCCATACATGCGATCTAGAACCGCTTTATATTCTGGATGTATATTCATACCTTTGCGAATATTAATCCAGACCTTACCCGCTTTGGCGGCTTGAACGAGCACCTCCCCCGACACGCCGCGAAAGTCCCCCGTCCTAAACCTATTCGGGTAGACGGGATGATCAGGGTCACCCATCGTGCACACATCAAGTAACTCACTTGGATGCTTTTCAAGTAGGTCTATTAAAGCCTCATCTGTAAAAAGGCCCGTCTCGTTTAAGCCATGCTTGAAAGTGACAATCTCTTTTTCAAACTTTGCCCCATGACTTTCAGTCCAATCATGTAATAACGATTCCATCAAATTCACCTAAATTGATACTTAATCCAGTTTCTTAAAGAGCCTAGTACAGCAAAAAAGTTGATATTTTATGTGCGCGAACTGAGTCGCTTATTGGGGGTGCGTTCAAGTTCTGGCCGAAAGCCTGAGCAGACATTAAAAATGCTTAGCTAAATTTTGAACACTCCTTGCTTTACTCGGGAATATATTGCGGCGCTCTCCCCCCTTACATGCGTCTATTGGGGTGTTCGATACGCGTTGAAGCATCAAGATATAGATTCCGGGCGGCTGCGCCGCGTCGGAATGACGGGTCGTTTTGGATATATCCTTGGTTTTCAAATTAAACTCTGCTGAGCTTTCAGTCCCTTAGAGAAAATCTCAAGAGATACATCCCGCATCCAAAACCATCCCCTATGTTGAAGCTGTCCTTATCTCACAGGGCAGGCAAGCGATCGTTGGCTGGCTGGAGATAGGGCGGTATGGAGTAAAGCTTGGTTAAACGTATCAAGTGGAGCTTCGCGAGCGAGAGCTAAAGGGACCA
>CALKXN010000066.1 GCA_938003555.1 uncultured Robiginitomaculum sp.
GCAGCAAAAAAACAGCCTTTTGATATTGTTACAAAGGTTTTTGAGGCCTTCGAGGATTTCTTGGGAGATAGCGCCACTCTATGGGAGAATTATCCGGAGTGGAGTCAGTACAGCTCCCCCCTTCCTGATTGTAATTTGAACAACGTCCAAGAATTAAAAAGGGAGCTCTATAGACACGCGGTGTGCGACCCGAGCCTCTCAAAGGCTGTTAAGAGTATAGATTTCAAGGCTTAGTGTTAGATTTTATGGCTAATATATATCCAAACACGCCAACAATCATCGCGCCAAGAAAAATAAAGCTGTTAACATTCAGCGCGCCAATTCCCGCAATGGCGGGCCCCGGGCAGAGGCCGGAGAGGCCCCATCCTATGCCGAATAGAACCGCGCCGCCAATAAGCTTGGCGTCGATTTGCGTGGCTTCGGGCCAGAAGAATTGCGTCTCTAATAGCGGCTTTTCTTTTTTGCGTAGAATGAAATATCCGGGAAGCGTAACGAGCAGCGCCCCGCCCATAACAAAGGCCAGGCTGGGATCCCAATTTCCGAACAAATCCAAAAACCCAATGACTTTGGCGGGGTTTAGCATGGCCGATAATGTCAGGCCGATGCCGAATAATAATCCGGCAATGAGCGCGCTAAAACTGCGGCTCATGACAGGCCTCCTGCGGCGCGTAGTATTGCTACGGTAATGATACCTGCGGCCATAAAGGTGATTGTCGCTACGATAGAGCGCGCAGAGAAACGGGCAATGCCGCACACGCCATGACCGCTCGTGCAGCCGCTCCCCATTTGCGTGCCGATGCCGACTAAAATACCTGCAAGCGCCAAAAGCGCGCCGCTGACGGGGAATTGAATATCCAGAAAATCTTTGCGGATCAGGCTCATCACTAATGGCCCTGCGATCAATCCCACGAAGAACCAAACCCGCCAGCGCGTCTCGCCCTTTGGCGCGCCCATTATGCCCCCGAGTAATCCGCTAATCCCCGCAATCCGTCCATTGGCCGCCATCAGCCATAGCGCGGAGAGGCCGATTAATATGCCGCCAAATGTTGCTGTAACAGGGGTGAAATTTTCCATTATTTTAGCTCTCGTTTCATGCGTTCTAATACGGTGTGCAGCGCTTGAAGAAATGCGCTGCGGTCGCGTTGCGAAAAAGGCGGCGGGCCGCCAAATGTTGGCATCTCTGCGCCCGCGCGAAGATCATTCATAATCGCCCGCGTCGCCAGCGCGCTGCCGATATTATTTTCGTCAAACGGTTTGCCGTTGGGCGAAAGAACCTTTGCGCCAGCCTTTATACAGCGATCGGCCAGCGGAATATCAGACGTAATCACAACGCTGCGCGCATCCGCCCGCTCGGCGATATAATCATCGGCAGCGTCAAAACTGTCATCGACAATCTGGCGAGAAATGAGCGGACTTTGCGGTATGCGAATAAAACTATTGGCGACAACAACCGTCGAAACATCATGACGCGCCGCAACCTTGTAACACTCCTCGCGCACAGGGCAGGCATCAGCGTCGATATAGAGGGTGAGAGGGGGCATAGTTTTTTGATTATCCTGTAATGGCTTTCAAGCGAAGCATTAAGGCATCGCGGATTGGTCGTCACGGTTTATAGTCATTCCGTCAAGGAAGTCGCGCGCTGCATTACAGAAAGGTTGCGGAGTTTCGTAAAAATTGCGGCTTACCGACATTCGGACTGACCATCCATCTAAGTAAGTGAACACATTACAAAGCTTTTGAGTCGGAGAGCAATCACCTGCTGCAGGTCTAGGTACATTAGTAATATCTTTCACCTCCCCTAAAGTGAGGCAAAGAGGTCCGCTATCATTTTTGCTACGTAGTTTTGGTCTGGGACGCCCATTACTCAGGTAAATATCTATCCTAGTGTCTATGTGACCTGCTTGGCGCATATACGGGTTGGGTAATAATTCCATCGTATCGAGATTAATTTGAGTTGAGAGTGAAATGCTATATGGGTTTTTACGACCCCGATCTTTGGAATATCTTGACACGCCATTACGGCCTCTCTTGCCCATGATATATTCAATCGGAATATCCATGCGCCATTGGCGTTCAATCCATTCTAATTCATTCGTTTCGGGGGTACGCTGTTGATAGCTATTTCGCATATCGAGGGGGTAGATGCCGGGGTTTAAGTTTGCGTCAAGCCCGCAAGATGTGCCGATGAGGATTGCGAGGAATGTGATCGAGACTAGGGCAGGTCGTTTAAATGTCATCATCATAGGCGTGTTCCAGTGTAGTAAAGCCACACGCTAGAGCCAAGACCTTAGAATTTCCTAAATTGGAATGGCGAGATATTAAAACTTACGCTCCTTCACGCCCAGTGCATCGGCGAGCCGTGTTTTGGCGCTGCCGGGTTTGAGGGGTTTTTGTTGCGACTCGTGCGGGGCCCATCCGGTGAGCCAGAGCATTTCAAATGTGGCGGGATGGGTTCCGTCTTCGCTTGCAAGCTCTGCATAGCGTCGCATCAGCGCAATGAGAAACCGTTTTGAAATGGGCTTGCGGCTACGCTGCATCAGGGCGTTGGTTTCGCCGAGTTCGCGCAGGTCAGATAGAAGTCGCATAGGGTTTTTATAATTGACCATAACGCGGTCGCTATCGACCACGGGCAGGGCAAAGCCTGTGCGTTGCAGCAGGGCGGCGGCTTGGCTGTAATCGGCGAAGGGGGCGACGCGCGGGGTGATGCCGCCGTAAATATCCGTCTCTGCGGCGTAGAGCGCGCCGCGCAGCTGCGTGAGGCTTTCGCCGCCAAATATCGATGCGATAAAGACGCCGTCAGGAACGAGCGCGCCGCGAAGCTGCATCAATGCGCCGGGGAGGTCGTTACAGTGATGCAGGGTCAGCAGGCTGATGATCAGATCAAATTGCGGGGCGTCATAGGGCAGGCGCTCTTCGTCAATGGCGCGCGCATGCGGGGTGTCTTCGGGGAGATGATCGGCATATTCGACATGTGCGACTTTGCCTTCGGGCAGCGCATCGATAATCATCCGGCTCGCGCGGGCGTCGCCAATGATCAGCGCGCGTTTAAAATCGCGATTAATATCGAGCAAGCGCTCGACCGCGTCCTGCGCGCAGCGCGTCAGCAGGAACGATAGCTCGCCTTGATTTTGCGCCCGTTGTCGGCGGCGGGCGATCAATTCGCGGTCAAAAATCAGATGATTATTCTGGTGTTGGGCTGTCTCCATAAATTTGATATGGCCTGTCTATGGAGTTTTTGGAAGGCAGCAAATCGGTAAAACGCATCTTGCGAGGCGCAGGCGCGGGCGCGCTGGATGTTATCTTTCCGCCGCGCTCTCTGATTACGGGCAAGGTCGCGACGCAAACCGGCATTGAGGCTGAGTTGTGGTCGCATCTTAATTTCCTCGACGAGCCGTGCTGTCATGCCTGCGGCTTTCCCTTTGATTATGATCTGGGGCAGGAGGTTTTGTGCGGGAGATGCGAGATCAAACGCCCCGCTTATGGGCGCGCCCGCAGCGCGTTTAAATATGATAATGAGAGCCGTAAATTGGTATTGTCGTTTAAACATGGTGGCCGCCAAGAGGGTCTGCCCGTTTTCGCGCAGCATATGAAACGCGCGGGGCGCAGTTTATTTGACGGATGCGACGCGCTTATCCCGGTTCCGCTTCATCCCTCACGGCTTCGCGCGCGGCGTTATAATCAATCGCTGATCTTGGCGCGGGCGCTGTCCAAGCCAACGGGCATAGATGTTGCGCCGGACATTCTCGCGCGCACGAAACCGACCAGCAGCCAAGGCGGGAAAAGTTATAGCGGGCGAAAACGCAATGTCGCAGGTGCTTTTGCGGTGCGCCCCGCAGCCAAAGAGGGCGTAAAAGGTAAGGCTTTCATCTTGATTGATGATGTGTACACCACAGGATCAACGCTGGAGGCCTGCGCGAAAACGCTAAAGCGCGCGGGGGCTGCGCGCATAGACACAATTACGTTAGCGCGGGTTGCCAATCCGCAGTCCGTGCCCACATAAGGGGCGTAATAAAGGAGGCTCCTATGGCCAAAGTTGAAATGTATTCCAAATATATGTGTCCCTATTGCATCCGCGCCAAAGCGCTGCTTGAGGGCAAGGGCGTGAAGGTTATCGATATCCCGGCAACGGGCAAAGAAAAGCGCGCGGAGATGAATAAGCGCTCGGGCCGAAACACCTTCCCGCAAATCTTTATCGATGGCAAACATGTCGGCGGCAGTGATGACCTTGCGGCGCTGGAGCGCTCCGGCGAGCTTGATAAATTGCTGGCTGCGTAAGGCGTGAAAGTCGCCGCCATACAAATGCGCTCGGGCGCTGATCCTGTGGCCAATTTGGCGGCGGCGTCTGCGCAAATCCGAGAGGCGGCGGCGCGCGGCGCAAAATTGATTGCGACCCCTGAAATGACAGGCCTGCTGCAACGCAGGCCGAAGCTGTTTTGGTCGCGCGTAAAGACCGAAGATGAAGAGCCGCAGATTGACGCCTTTGCAGCGCTGGCGGCTGAGCTTTCTATCACGCTGTTGATTGGGTCGCTGGCGATCAAAACAGGGCAGGGCCGCGCGGCGAACCGCTCTTATCTTTTTGGCCCGGACGGGCGGCTGCTCGCGACATATGACAAGATGCATATGTTTGATGTCACGGTGAGCCGCACCGAGACATGGCGCGAAAGCGCGATTTATGACGCCGGGAAATATCCCGCCCCGATTGACGCGCCCGCTGGGAAACTTGGTCTGTCCATATGTTATGACGCGCGCTTTGCGGAACTTTACCGCTTTTATGCGCGCCAAAATGTGCAAATTATTACGGTTCCTGCGGCTTTCACTGTCCCCACGGGGCAAGCCCATTGGCATGTGCTGCTGCGCGCCCGCGCCATTGAAACTGGCGCGTTCATTATCGCCCCTGCTCAAGGCGGCGCGCATGAAGATGGCCGCACGACATTTGGTCACTCGCTGATTATCAATCCGTGGGGCGAAGTGGTGGCGGAGCTTCCCCATGACGCGCCAGATATTTTAATGGCGGATATTGATCTGTCCGAAGTCGCCGCCGCGCGCGCTAAAATCCCTGCATGGTCACATGTCCCGAATATATGATTAAATATAATCTCATATGTCGCCACGATCATGAGTTCGAAGCGTGGTTTTCTAAAGGGTCTGATTTTGATGATCAGAAAAAAGGCGGCCTTTTGCTCTGCCCGATCTGCGGTGACGTTGAGATCGATAAAGCGATCATGGCTCCTGCCGTTTCAACGTCGCGCAAAAAAGAAGCCGCAGCGCAAAAGCACAAAGCTGCGCTATCGATGATGAACGCCGCGGCCGATAAAATTCGCAAAGAGATTGCCGATAAATGCGAGGATGTCGGCGATAAATTTGCCGATGAGGCCCGCGCCATTCATTACGGTGAAAAAGAAGAGCGCGCCATATATGGCTCTGCCTCACCGCGGCAGGCCGCCGAGCTTCAGGATGAAGGCATCGCGGTCGCGCCGCTGCCGGATGCTTTTGTGCCCAAAGCCGACAAGAAACTGAATTAACTCACCGCCCGTTACGCGGCGAAATTGCAAGGATAGATCATGACAATAGGCGTAGGCGGCAGTACCGCAAAGCAGGCATTAGCCACATTATCGGATATGACCGCTGGTGTTGCTCCGATTGGAATGGATGAATATCAGGCGCGCATCGATAAGGCGCAGCGCCTTATGGCAGAGCAAGGGCTGGCCGCGCTGTACTTACATGCGGGAACGTCGCTCTATTATTTCACGGGAACGCGCTGGAACAGCTCGGAACGTATGGTGGGGGCGCTGCTCCTTCCGAGCGGCGCGCCGATTTATATTGCGCCGGCTTTCGAAGAAGGCACAATCCATAAATTCATGACGGTGCAGGGCGACGTCGCGACATGGGAAGAGCATGAGTCGCCTTACGGCATTGCAGCTAAACTCCTCGATGATCGCGGCGCCACAAGCGGCGTAATTGGCCTTGATGAGGCGACGCCGTTTTTTGTCTCTGATGGCATGGCCAAAGCCTCGCCTGATTTCTCATTCACAAATGGGGCGTCGATCACGGCCGCCTGCCGCATGATTAAGTCCCGCGCCGAGCTGGATTTAATGCAGCGCGCCAAAGAGATGACTCTGGCGGTGCACAAAGCCTGCGCCTCTATGCTGCATGAGGGCATTACAGTGCCGCAGGTTCACGCTTTTCTGGATGACGCCCACCGCAAGGTTGGCGCGCCCGCAGGGTCATATTTCAAGATCGTATTATTTGGCCCCGACAGCGCGTTCCCGCATGGCGTGAAAACGCCCAAAGCGCTTGAGGCGGGGGATATGGTGCTGATTGATACGGGCTGTAAACTTCACGACTATATTTCCGACATTACGCGCTCCTATGTGTTTGGCGCGCCGACCGATAAACAGCGCAGCGTCTGGGAGGCCGAGAAAGCCGCGCAGGCCAAAGCCTTTGACGCCGCGCAAATTGGCGCGCCTTGCGCCGCTGTTGATCTGGCCGCGCGCGCAGAGCTTGAGACGCGCGGCTTTGGCCCCGGCTACGCGCTCCCCGGCCTGCCGCATCGCACGGGTCACGGCATTGGTCTTGATATTCACGAATGGCCATATCTCAATTGGGGCGACACAACCCCGCTCGCCGCCGGCATGTGTTTCTCAAATGAACCCATGATCTGCGTCGAAGGCGAATTTGGTATTCGCCTAGAAGACCATTTTTATATGAGCGATAATGGCCCCGTCTGGTTCACAGAGCCGAGCAAGAGCATAGATGATCCTTTTGGAATCTAAGTCTTGGGCAAAACCAATTTAGATCGCGACGCGTAATTATTGTTCACCCATAATTTTGAGCAGGGCAGTCTATGTTTCGCGTTAGAATTTTACTTAAAGTCTTGGCTGCGATTGCGATTACCGCAAATTTGGCGCTGCCCGCCGCCGCGCAGAATACGGGCGGCGTCTTTGGCCCCGGCGTGACAGAAGGGGATCGCACGGCGCAATATCGCGTTACGATTGATCCTGACGGCGCAAATAACGAGGCGGCAATCGCGCAGCGTATTCATTATCAACAGGCCATAAATGGGGACTGGCGCTGGCGCGTCGTGGCGCAGGCGCGCAAGACATCTGAGTCGGATGTTGATTTTGACTTCATCCAAACGGAGCTCGCGTGGCAGATCAGCCCCGACGGACAGGACTATCAAACCGGTCTGCGTTTTGACGCGACCTTGCGCGACGATGACCGCGCGCATCAGCTCGGTGTGAACTGGATTAATCAGTGGAAACTAGCGCAGGGCTGGCAGGCCCGCGCGCTGACGCTCACCTCTGTCCAAGTCGGTAATGATGCGCGCGACGGTATCTTTGCGCAAACACGTTTCAATCTGTCAAAAAAACTGGAGAGCGGCGCAAGCCTTGGCGTGGAGATGTTCAATTTCTATGGCTATACGGGCGACATTCCTGATTTCGAAGATCAGCGCCATTCCGCCGGGCCGTTCATTTCGACCAAATTAACCGATGATGTGTCCATATTTGCAGGCGCGCTATTCGGTATCACCGACGCATCGCCCGATAATGAATTACGCTTTTGGATTAGCCGGGGGTTTTAAAATCAAATAAATTAGTGAGGATATTTCCATTTTAGAAGCCATATAACAGGACGTAACATAAACCTTGATATTTTGCGTAGAGTTTTATGCTTTCGGATTAACTTAGCAACTTTGGGTCCATGGCGATTGTATGCGCTGTTTAAGTTTCGTCCATAAGGTCTTTTTAGTAAATATTCTCCACGCCATCTTCGTAATGTGTTTATTTCTCTTACCATAGGGTGGCCGAAAGTCGCCGTAGCGACAAAGCACTCATTTGATTTTATGGTATTTAAGTTGCTTTCAATTGTAATGTCACGAGGTGCTAATTTGTGTGCTTTTTCTAAAAGTTGAACTGCTTCGGCTTTACGCCCAGCGCCAGACAGCAAAAGTGCCCTAGTGTTCAAATATTTCGGGCTTTCAGGAAAATGCAATAAAGAACGATCTACATATTTTAGAGCGAGGTCAATATTAGCTGGCGTTGCACCAGTGATCATACTGTTGGAGCCGTATACTTGCAAATTAGCCTGAAGTTCATGAAGAATAAATTCTGCCTGAAGGTGGTAGTCTTCAGCTTCAACTAACTCATCATGTGCAACCTCATTAATAAGATTTTCTGTATCATTTAAACCTTGAGGGCATCCACAGTTTGGACAGCTTACTGCTCTGTCACTGATTTCTTTCTTGCATTCAGGGCAATCTACTAAAGCCATATTTTATGCTCCCAACCTATGAAAGCATTAAAGCTGTTAAGCTAATTACGCGCAACTCAAAAATAGAAAACGCTATAACTTAAATCCAACCGTCACGTAATTGATTCCCAAATCATCGCTGAATGTCCAATTATCGGTGAGCGGATTGAGGGTCATGCCAATGCTTGGCTCTGGGGTTAAGCCCGCGCCGATCAGATGGCTTCGTAGCTCTGCGGGTTTGACCAATTTGCTATATTGATGCGTCCCTTTGGGGAGCCAGCGCAGCACATATTCCGCGCCGACAATGGCAAAGAGAAACGCTTTGGCGGTGCGGTTGATGGTCGAGCAAATCATCAGGCCGCCCTCTCTGACCATCGCGCCGCAATCTTTCATGAAATCAGCGGGGTCAACAACATGCTCGATGACTTCCATATTCAATACGGCGTCAAAGGGTGTGTCCGCGCCGCGCTTGCCCAGCTTCTCCACCATCTGTTCAATCGTGCCGTGGCGATATTCAACATCAGCGCCGGTTTCAATCGCGTGGGCGGTCGCGGTTTTGACATTGCGCTCGAGGGCATCCACGCCAACCACAGTCGCGCCAAGGCGCGAGACAGGCTCGGCGAGCAGTCCCCCGCCGCAGCCAATATCTAAAATGCGAAGGCTTTTAAGCGGCAGATCGCTATCCGGGTCACGGTGAAAATGCGCGCAAAGCGTATCGCGGATAAACCCCAGCCGCGCGCCATTCATAACATGCAGCGGCTTAAACGGCCCCGTAGGATCCCACCAACTCTCCGCCATACGCGAAAAACTCTCCATCTCGCGCGGATCAACACTGACGGTCGATAATTTTTCCGGGGCTGTCGTTGCATGGGCCATGGGCAGGTTCCTTATTCACAAATGCAGGTAAGGATTTAACGCCGCCTAATCAATGGGGCGCTTGGGCGCAGTGTAGGCAGTGCGAAGGATTGCATTCTCCAAAGCGAAAGTAGCGTTGGTGGTAGTATTTTGAAATTAAATGTAATGCCTAAAAGTAAATGCGTGGGGAAAAATTATTACTTCTGATGTCTGTAGACTCTATTTTAGTACCAGATATCTGCACTTTACGTAAATTTGATTTGTACAAATGAGGTAAGATTGCGTTCGTAACTGACGTTCGGTTTATGTATAAGCCAAGCATTTGCTGAGGAAAATTAACTACGTACCTTCCGAATTCATCACTTATGGAAGTACCGTCTAGATCTAGAAACCGTAATTTTGGGAGTTCCTTTAAGTAAAATCCAATATTGTCATTGACGTTTGTTGATTCGAGACTCAAAATCGTGAGATTGTTCAGTTCACTAAAATGATATCCAATTTCTGAACTAACTTTTGTGCCCGAAAGATCAAGAGAACTCAGGTTTGTTAACTTAATCAAATGAGCTCCAGTTTTATCACTAATTTGCGTCCATGATAAATCTAAACTTTTGATATTTATTAAGTTAGCTAATGATGGCCCAATTTTGTCATTAATTCTTGTTGATGATAAATTCAAATTTGTTAAATTTGTTAAGCTTTCGATGTCATGCATTGCTGAACTGTTTAGACTGGTTTTTTTCAAATTCAGTTTTTGTAATTTTTCTAATTTCGAAATTCCTGTTAAATCTCGTATGGAAGAATTGTTTAATTGAAGCTCTTTTAGCTCTGTCAATTTTGCCAATACTGACACATTAGTTACTCGTGTGTGCCCTAAATTTAGCTTTTTTAGTTTTGTTAAGGACTCTATTTGTTCTAGCTTTGTTATGGACGAGTATGCTGCATTTAAGATTTTTAAGTGCTTTAAATGTCTAAGACCTGACCAATCTACAATGTTTTTCCTGTGAACGTGTAATTCATGCAGCCATATAAAATTCGCTAATAACTTGGTGTCTTGAAATCTAACATTGTATAGGTTTATTTCCCTAACTTTATGAGCTATTTCATCAGGAACTGGTTTGGATTGTCCAAGTAGTCTTTTTGCTTGTATTACCGCAGCTTTTTCGTCGCTCGGAGTTATATGAGGTGGGGTTTCATTTTCTTCTGCGTTATCGTCATTTCCATTACCGCTTGTTTCTCCATTTAAGTAACGACGCTCAATAACAGTGAGCGTTCTGGCTAGGGTGCCAAGTATAGCCGTAATTGCCATAAGTTTTGGATTGAACGCAGAGAGAAACAAAGCAGAAGTCGCTCCGAGACTTAAGAGATCATGAGAGTCGCGGATGATTTTTGGTTTCCGCCTTAATTCGGTGATTAGACTAGATGCCCAACGTTTAACGTATTTAGGGCCAATTAAGACAGTTCTAACCAACTTATTTTGAGAGTGAGTGTCTTCTAAAACACGGGCAAAGGTTTCTTCGTTCTCGCTTAAAGAATCAGGAAATGCTTCAATCGCTTCATCAAGTTCATTTTCAAGTTCTTCGGACTGCTCTTTTGCAGATTTGATATCGGCATTATCAGGAATATCAGTTGAAGGTTCTTCGACTAAATCATTCTCTGGCTCCTCTGACGCTTGAGCTCGATACTCATCCAAAGCAGTGGAAACGGAAGAAATAAGTGTTCTAAGAGCACGGTCTAGGTTGTCCCCCCTTCTTATCGGAGGAGGTGCATCATATCCTAAATTACTATCGGCTTCATCGGCTTGGTCGGTATTTAATATGTTTTTCCGACGGATTCGGGTTAACTCATTACGAGCAAAAATAAGCGGTTCTCGACAGCCCTCCGCTGTGCCGTCAACTAGTTCAGACATTACCTCAGCGTAAGATATCAGCTGTTTGCGGGGGAATGTGTTTGGTAGAGGTCGATTTTCACTTTGCAAAGCCTCAACTAAATTTAACGCATCAGCTTTTACTTCCTTTAATTCGCTTAGAAGTGATTCACTTGGTTTTTCATACTTTAAAGGCATACAGCTTAAATTAGTTGTTGCTGCTACTTATTCAAGCATAAACTTCACCAAGTAGTAGCATTGTTATTCTTTAAACTAGAATTACCCATACAATTTCGACGCTTTTTGAAAGCGTTGAATTACTTATTTTCACTGTCCTTCCTTCTCCCGCCGAAACAACATCCGCAAATTAAGCGCCAGCAGTCCCAGCGCGATGGCGAGCCAGATATACATCCATAATTTTGCGGGGATGAATCGCATTTCGGTTTCCATGGCGCGCAAATCAGAGCTTGGGCCGATATGGGTGTCTTGCAGGATATAGATAATACTCGCTAGGCCGATAAGCATTAACGCGTCGCGGCCGAATTTTGTTTTAA
>CALKXN010000067.1 GCA_938003555.1 uncultured Robiginitomaculum sp.
TTTTGATCCAGCTCCCATAACGCGCCCGTCAAAGCGAGCTGGCTATTATCGGTGAGCACTTCTTCGACTTCGCCGACTTCGATATTCGCCTCGGACGCATCAGCATGGGCACTCGCGAGCAAGTAGCTGGTCATATTGGCAAAGACATGCAGGCTAATCACGGAGCTGGCTGCGAGGAGTTCAGAAAATTCGGATTGTTTCGCGCTCGATAATTTACCCTCGAGATTATCTTTCAGCAGCGCAGACAAACCCGTATGATCGGCAAATTGATCCGCAACGACCATGGATGTCGCCAGCGCGCGGCGCAGGGCGTGCAGCACATTGGCCTGAACGGGGCTCATCAATATATCTTCGTCATCCGCCTCTTGGACGCGGTTAATTAGATGCACGCCTTCGGGGCGGGCAGTCGATTTACTGACCAATCCCGGCGTGGTGGACCGAAAGCGGCGGCGCGTACCGATGCCCGAAGAGCGCTCCTTGGCCGGAGCCGCGTTTTTTTGCTTGGCCAAACGCGGCGTGTGGTCAAACCCGTCGAGCAAGCTTTCCGCCGCGCTATATTTCGCGCGGATAAGCTCTTCTTTGACTTCCATAAGATCTGATGGGTTTGACATAATATTCCTATTTGTAACTTAGAATTTTTTTATTGCGGCCAACGACATATTTTCGCACGCCTGTAAATTCGGTCTTCTTTTTTTCCTCGAGCACTTGATAGGCTCCATGCGGCAGTATCAGCGAACGCCGAATTTCTGTCGCGCCGCTATCGGCTTTTGCAAAAGCGGTTTTATCCAGCGCGTAAACTTGGCGCTCGGCATGTTTAAAAATGCCGACTTTTTCTTTGGTGGTGCTTTGCGACACAAGGCTCTCAACAGTCCACGCCAGCGCCCAGTCCAGACCCGCCGCGCCTTGGGCTTGGGCCAGAACATCACGCAGCGGCCCGCGCTGCTCTGTGAAGGCATGGCTGTGCATCGGCCCCAGATGAAAGCGGCGCAGCATTTTAGGGTGCAGCGTATCAAAATCCTCATCAAAGCCGCGCGCAATCGTCAGCAGGTTTAATCCCGACACGGCCTGCGCCATAAGGTGGCTTTGCACCCGCGGCCAGCGGCGCTCATCATGGGGGAGCGGACGATAGGATGTATCATCAACTTCCATCAAATATATCACGGGCAAATTGGTCTGGCTGTCATAGGCGGCCCAATGCACCAAATAGTGACGGCGTCCGGCTTTGAGATCTTTGCCGACCCAAATAATTTCAGGGTGATTTTGAGACAGGAACAAATCCTGTTTCGCCAGATATTCATAATAGATGCGCTGCGAGAGTGCATATTGAAGCTGCGTTGGCGCGCTTTGGTTGGTGAGGATATGATTGATCATATCCTTTTTCAGGCGCTCTTGTGACGGCAGCGATTTGAGGTGCTTTTTAGCTTGAACCGCATCGGCGGCCATTTGCATAATCTCGCGGTGCACCGGAAATCCGCTATCGGATCTGTCGATGGTAAATTCCGCTGTCGCCTGCCCGCCCACGCGGTCCGCCATCAAATATTTATAAGACAGCGCCGTGAATGTATTGGACAAAGCCGCGAGATAGCCCTTGAGCATTTTGGCCTCGGGCGTCGTAATCAGCCTCTCAGCCTTATACAAATCAGCCACTTCGCCAAGATGAACGATGATGCGTTCAAATTTGGCGAAGTACCGGCGTGAGGCCTGGGCGCTTTTAAGGACTTTGTGGTCGAATGTTAAATCCACGCGTCGGTCTAACCCTGACCCTGCCCGTAAGCATTTTTATCATGCATCTCGACAATCTTCTCAAAGCGGCGAGCAAAACGTTCATCGGCTTTGACTTTCTCTTCGAGAACCTTGCGGGCAAAAACGATGTGGTCTTCATGGGACTCCATCATATCGGCCATACGGTTATTTGTCGCTGCGCCAATCGCCGCCATCGCCACTTGGGCTTCTTTATCCGTCGCCACGCCAATCTCATTGATCTGGTGCGCCACTTCTTGCTGCTGCGCTGTTTTCAAAGATTTCGACAAGGCATCATAAAGCACGACGCGCTGTTTCGTGTCGGTCTGGAGTTTATTGATCAGCACCATTTGCGTTGCCGCTTGGTTCTGAAGACTATCCAGCCAGGTTTTACCCTTTTCAATATAACGCTCCAGCGTTTGGCTTTTCGCCAGTTGAACCTGCTCGGCTTGGGCTAGCTCATTATATTGCGAGTTCACAGCCGCAAGCTCTGATTCAATGACAGAGCGCGCTTTGGGCGCGGTTGTTGCCGCGAGTTTATTTTCCAGCTCAATAATACGCGGGTCGAGGGCCAATAAGTCCGCTTTAATCTGCTCCAGCGCATTTACTGCCGCTTCACGGTCCGTCAGCGTCGTCGCAAGATTGGCTTGAACCTGCTCTTTATGACTTTCGAGGGCGTTGAGCTGATCGGTGAGCATGATCTCGATTGTATTCGACTTGCTGATTAAATCTTGCAACTTGTCCTCAATCGAGGCGACGCGGATACGCTCTTGGCGCATCATCTCGGCGCGCTTCTTAGAGAAGACACCGACGAATTTTTCCCAACCCGTTTTTGACCGCATCGAGTCAAAGTCTTTGGAAAAACCTGACGTCACATCATCAAGACCAAGGATCAACTCAGCGATATTGGCATTCATGGCTTCGGCATGTGAATGCACATCATCAAGTGATGCATTTTCAATATCGAGCGTAACATCCGTGCCCTGCGCCATTTTCGCTCTGGCCGTATTTATACGCGTTGATAATTCGGCCACGCGCGATTGCGACTCCGCGACTTGTTTTCTGGATTCTTCGATTTGTGCTTCGAAACTGGACATCAGTTACCCCCTTTATGTTATTATATATATGTAGTGTCTTTGGGCGGCTTTTCAATCGTTATAAGGTCGATTTTCGGCGCTAAATGTACGATTTTTGAACCTTTGAAGTTTCTCTGAGAAGGGCTCACTTTATAGTAAGGCGTTCTTTAACGCGCCGCAGCACACATTATCTCAATATTTTAAACGTGCTCATTAAGACTTATTTTTCCTAAAAATTTGGGTTTTTGTTAAAACAGTCAAAATCAACCTGCCGTTAACCATAGCCTTCCTGCAGTGTTTCAAAATGGGTCAATTTACCCCCACCCAGCTTTGCAATCTCATCAAATTAAATACAGCGCGTTTACGGGATGTTTTCAATAATGTGGTATCAGTTTTAAAAAATGGCGGGATAAATGAAACCAGTACCTCACACAAAACGCGTTGCACAATTTGCGCGAAAGAAGCCTCAATCACGCAAGGTTGAAACGCTGGACGAGTTTTCAGCGCGCACCAATGCGCCTGCGCCCAAGGCTGCGGAGAAGACAGCAAATGGCCGCGCGCGCGTTCCAGTCGCAGATATAAATTTCCCTGAAAAGCAGATGAGTAAAGCGGCCCTTAAGTCCGCCCTACGCCTGCTTGATGGCATTATCGTGACGGCTGTTATCGTCATTGTCATTTGGAATTCATATGTAGGTTTGAACGGCAACACGATTATCGCCCCGCTCTCGGCTGGCCTGCTCGGAACAGGCGCCTTCGGTCTGGCGCTATGGGCCATGCGCGCGCACGATTTCCCTGCGTCAGAAACCTACTCAAAACATTTAAAGACGGTTTTAATGGCGAGCCTCGCCGCGATGGGCATTTGGCTGTCTGTTGCGCTCATTGTGCGCCCGGATACGTTCTCACCTGACGCGCTCGCCATCGCCGGACTTTTAGCGACCGCCGCACTGGTTTTGACACATAGCCTTTATTATGGACAGGTGCGCCGCCTTTATAATCAAGGTCAGCTCATGCCGACGATTGTTATGCTGGGCGCGACCGAAGGCGCGCGCCGCCTGATCGAAGAAAATGCCCGGACGCGTGAACTCAATATCCTCGCTATATTTGATGATCGACTGTCGCGCGCACCCCACAATATTCACGGCGTGCCTGTTGTTGGCGATGTCGAAGACCTTATGGCATGGAACGCTTTGCCCTATATTGATCGCATCGTCGTTGCCTTGCCCGGCCTCGCAGAGGAACGCAAGGCGGCCTATGTGAAACAGGTCCACCTATTACCAAACCGTATTGCGTTCATTGATGATGAATTTGAAACGCTTGATCACGTTAAACAGCGCCTGACCCGTATTGCTAATATTGGCCTTCGTGAAGTCACAGGAAAGCCAAAATCCGGCCTACATACGCTGATAAAACGCGTCATGGATATCTCTGTTTCCGCAACGCTATTGATTTTAGGCGCGCCGTTCTTGGGCCTTCTCGCCTTAGCCATTAAATTGACGAGTCCTGGCCCAGCTTTGTTTAAACAGCCGCGCCACGGATTTAACAACCGCGTTTTCCATGTCTATAAATTCCGCTCTATGCGAAATGATATGGCCGATAGCGAAGCCCGGCAGCAAACTCAGGCCGGAGATGCACGCGTTACGAAAATTGGCCGCATCATTCGCAAGACATCTATTGATGAGTTGCCGCAGCTTTGGAACGTGCTCAAAGGCGACATGTCTTTAGTTGGCCCCCGCCCGCATGCCGTGGGCATGCGCACCGAGGGCAAAAGCTCTATGGAACTGGTGAGCGATTACGCCCATCGTCACAAAGTAAAGCCGGGCATGACAGGTTGGGCGCAGATCAATGGATCGCGCGGGCCGCTGCATAACCGCGAAGATGTTGCACGCCGCGTAAAACTGGATGTTGATTACATCGAATCCAGCAATGTGTTCTTCGATATTATGATCATGCTTAAAACCATCCCCTGCCTGCTCGGTGATAGCGAGAACATTCGTTAATTATGACCATATGGCGACAAATGATGGGATATATCCCAGTCAACTTGGCTAACTTAATCGTTAGCTTTGGGGGATTGGTGATTTTAACCCGGCTGCTAGATGATGCTCAATTTGGGCGATATGCCCTTGTCATGGTCAGCATACAGATGGTTCACACCTTGCTGTTTACCTGGATGGAAGCCGCTATGGAGCGCTACCATGCCCGGGCTGTGCGTGAAGGCCAGTTAGAAAACCTGCTTAAAACATTATACACATTGGGGGCCATATTCTCGACTTTGGGTTTGGTTCTCTTTTTGACGATTGTGTACTTCCTGCCGATTGGTCAGGACATGAAAACAGTTCTCAGCTTTGCGTTGGCATCGACATGTTTGCAAACGACAATGCGCATGGGGTTTGAGGCGCATAAAGCGGCGGATCGTGTCACGCGATATTCAACACTTTATTCCGCGCAGCTCATGTTGAGCTTTACGATTGGCATTCTTCTAATTTTACTTACGCCATTGCGCGAAGCGGGACCCTTTGTAGGCCTCATCATTGGTAATGCGATTGTCTTACTGATTGACTTACCCTTCATGATCAAGCGCATGAAAGGCGGCAGTTTTCAGAAAAAGGAAACGAAAAACTTTGTTCTTTATGGCCTCCCAATATGCTTTTCATTAGTACTGGAATCAGCCTTATCATCGTCAGACCGATTTATTATTGCCTATCTTTTGACCGATGCGGATGTGGGGCAATATTCAGCAGGCTATGGTCTTGCGAACCGCGCCATAGACGTTATTTTCATTTGGATTGGCCTTGCGGTTACGCCTCATCTTGTCCGGACACTTGAAGGCTCGGGGCTGAAGGAATGCCTTAAAGAGCTTAAGTCCTACGGCGCTATTCTCTTACTGGTCACTATGCCGGCTGCAGCGGGCCTTGGCCTGGTTGCGCAGCCCATGTCACTTTTACTTGGCCCAGACGTGCGCGAAGTCGGCGGACAGATCATTCCGTGGATTGTCGGCGCAGGCGTCATAAATGGTATGATTTCTTATTATATTCAGCGCGCCTTTATGCTCGGTGGAAAAACAATCATGCTGCCGGTTGCGATGATATCGCCTATGATCCTCAACATCATTCTTAACTTTGCCTTATTACCAAAATTTGGAATTATGGGCGCGGTCTATGCAACCCTAATTTCTTATGGGTTTGGCGTTGTCATCGCCTTCCTGATGGCGCGCCGTTACTTCCCCCTCCCCCTCCCGTGGGAAGCCTTCTTAAAATGTAGCCTTGGCTGCGCGGCTATGGCTGCAGGCGTTTTAGCTTTGCCGCTCTCTGAGCAGATCAATCCCGTCCTTGAGGTTGTCATTAAAGGCGGCGTCGGCGCGAGCATTTATTGCACCATTGTTTACATGACCAATGCTGCCGATTGCCGGTCTATTATTCGCGACATGACCTCTCGTTTCTCTCGCAAAACCGTGGAGGTTTAGATGATTTCTCAGCACAATTATAATATGAACCCATCTCCGAAGCTCTCGGTTCTGATCCCTTATTATCATGATGATCCCTCACAGCTCCTTAGCGCTTTAATGGCTCAGGCTGGGCCGGATATCGAGATCTTATTCTATGATGACGGCACAGCCGATGAGGCCATAAATGGCGAGTTGCAACGTATCTGCGAAGCGGGGGATACGCCTGTCACCCTATTATTTGCCGCAAACAATATAGGACGCAGTCACGCGCGCAATACGCTGCAATCGGCGGCCAAAGCTCCGTGGTTATTGTTTTTAGACGCGGATATGATGCCAGAAGACGATCAGTTTTTGGCGCGTTATTCTGCCGCTATAGACGCCGATATGTCCGACATAATTTTTGGTGGTTTTACCATGCCGGATCAAGTTGACGCCCAATTTGAAATTCACCGCGCTTTCTCCGCCGGTTCAGATTGCCTGACTGCAAAAGAACGCAGCGCCTATGGTCCGAAATATGTCTGTAGCTCCAATCTAGCTGTGCGCCGCGAAATTATGGACGCGCAGCCCTTTGACACG
>CALKXN010000068.1 GCA_938003555.1 uncultured Robiginitomaculum sp.
GAAAATTTATCGAAATTGCGGCCGGGCCGAAATAATCTGCCAGCACCGGGTCATCGGGATGAATATCAGGGTCAAGTGTCCAGAAATGTTTATGCTTTGAAATATCATGGAGCTTTTCAAATCGGGCAATGACTTCGCCGCTTTCATCTGCCCATTCTAAAATATTGCCGCCCCGAACCTTTATCGGTGTATCAATATTTTCAATCAGGAAATGTTCCATCTCTGTAGGCCAGCCAAGTTCGTAAGTTTCTCCATTAATTTCGCGTTTAAAATAGCACCCCTTTTGCGTGGTTGAGAAGTCAAACTGCGTCTTGTAAACAGCTGGCATGGTCTCATAATGCGGCGCCCCATCCCGAAGCGTCTCTGTTGTCTTTGCGGGCGTGACAATCTTTCTCCGAACGCTGCGTCCCATGAAATTACAAGTTGCTGAGGCTGCGGTCAGTATCGTTTTGCCATCAATGACTGACGTATGGATATTCACGGTCTTTATAAAATTATCCAAATCATGAGCTAAATCTGGATGGGGCAAATTATGCATCGGCAAATCTTTGACCCAAACCATTTTCCAGCGGGTTTTATCCGCCAGCTGCTCGGTTAAGACTAAAGCGTAAGCTGCGTCCTCGGTTTGCGTCCCCGTTTTCACCTGCGCGCTAAGCGGAAGCGCCAGCAAAAGAGACAATGCAGTGACATGCGCCCCGCGCGATACCCATTGTAATGTCGACTTCATATCCGTGTTCCCTTTGTAATAAGATGCAGATGGTTTGAGGTTAACTTTTTGTCATAATTAAGGTGAACACGGGCTGAGCCCAATTGACGTGAACATGCACCTTCAAATGTTCACGCCGCTGGATTGTATTTGTAATCAATTTTAACCTCTGATAGCCGTAATGCAGGGGGCAGAATAATTTTTGACAAATGTTAGGATATGGTCATGCCTCTTCAAACCAGCGGTTTTTTCATCGACGGCACAGCCGATACAGATTTTCTGATTGGTGTAGATAGCGGGTCATTTCAAATTTTAAATGGCGAAGCGGGAAATGATTTTATCATTGGTAATTATGGCTTTCTGCGCGCCAATAGCTCGCATCAAGGCAATGACAGCTTTGCCAATGCCGCCAGTATCGATAGTGCGGCGCGCTGGTACACGGATGATGCGCCGTTCATTTCCACACGCGGCGTCCCCTTTACAACACTTCATTTAACTGGAGCGGGCGAGGCCGAATATTTTTCCGTCACAATTGGCGCAGGCGAGACGATTACAATTGATGCGGACTGGGCCACATTTAATACGGTTTTGCAGTTGCTCGACAGCACAGGTACAGAAGTCGCTTTTAATGACAATGATTTCTCAGGCGATGCCGACGCGAATCTAAATACGGAATCCTCCCTCACCTATACAGCCCTTATGGCCGGAACTTATGTCATCCGCGTTGGTCAATCTTTCGGGGCCAATAGTGCAGAGGATAATTCCGCAAATGTCAACAGCGGCGACATTGCGCTAGGCGGCGAGACCTTGATCAATGTCTCTGTTACAGGTCACAGCGCGACAGGCAGCAGCGCAACATTTGACGGCGGCGGACGCAATACGATCGATGGCGGCGCAGGCGATGATTATATGTATGGCGGCAATGGCGACGATACCTTTGATGCCTCAGATAATGACGGCGACGACTATTATAATGGCGGCGGCGGTGAGGACGAAGTTGATTTCCGTGTGGTCGCAAGTGATGTGACCGTTGATTTGACGCTCACAGGCGCGCAAAATACAGGCGCGGCGGGCACGGATGTTTTCATCGATATTGAAAGCCTGACGGGATCAAATACGGGCAATGACACCCTGACTTTAGGCGACGCTGAGGGCGACCTGTCGGGAATGGGCGGCAATGACACTTTAACAGGCGGGATTGGTGAAAACTGGATTCGCGGCGGCGATGGTAATGACCTGATATATGGCGGCGGCGGTGATGATCGTCTGGACGGCGGTTTCGGTTTGGATAGAATTTTTGGCCAAGCCGGTGATGACCGCGTCGACTTTGAACTCGACGGAGAAGTAGAGGCAGGTGAAATTTATAATGGCGGCACAGGAAATGACCGGCTATTTTTCAGTAGTGATTTTTCCGCGACTGAAGCGGCTCTTTTTGACTTCCGCGATACCACATTGATCAATTTCGAAACGATGACATTTTTCGTGCCCCGGCAGGACATCACAGTTCAAATGCTGGCCTCGCAATTTATCGATAATGGGTTTTCATCGATCAGCGTAAGCAGTCCGCAAAATGGCGCGGTCATCGATATTCAGATTTTCACTGACGCCGCCGCAGCTGATCTTGATCTGAGCGGGTTCACCTTGGGCTCGGGCTGGACGGGCGCCGGAAACACATTCACGGTGACCGGCGACAGCGGCGCGAATATATTAAGAGGCACGAACGGATCGGACACGCTCTTTGGATCTGTCGGAGACGATTTTCTGGATGGCGGGCTTGGAAATGCCAGCGATACGCTGAACGGCGGGGCCGGAATCGATACGGCCGTTTATGAGAATGCAACAAATGGCATTCATGTCAGTCTTCTTTCGGGGGCCACATCCGGCGTCCAAGCTGTAAATGATACGCTGATCAGTATTGAAAATCTGATCGGCTCCGGTTTTGGGGATGATCTGCGCGGCGACCAAGGACGAAACAAGCTTGAGGGCGGCGACGGCAATGATGTCTTGATTGGGTATAATAATATCGACACGCTGCTTGGCGGCGCGGGCCGTGATATTCTGACGGGCGGCAGCGGCGCAGATGTGATTGACGGCGGGGACGGTGTTGACCAAGCGCGTTATAATGGATCGCAAGTTGGCGTGACCATTAACCTGCTCGACGGCACAGCATCCGGCGGTCACGCTGAGGGTGATATAATAACCAATATCGAAAACCTCTTTGGCTCGACGCATAATGACAGCCTGTGGGGTGACGCCTCCAACAACAAAATCTTCGGGCATCTTGGGAATG